>JALWUB010000210.1 GCA_026993275.1 Robiginitomaculum sp.
CCCTTCTTCTCGCGCCGGGAGAAGATGCAGCTGACCTACAGCGTGCGCAATACCGACCGTTCCATCGGCACGCGGCTGTCATCGCTGATCTATCGCCAATGGGGCAAGGATGGCGCCCCGGACGGGCATCTGACCCTCAGTCTGCAGGGCACCGCCGGCCAGTCGCTGGGCGCCTTCGCCATGGCCGGCCTGCGCCTGGAACTGACCGGTGAAGCCAATGACTATGTCGGCAAGGGCCTCAGCGGCGCGCACATCATCATCCGGCCATCCGGCGCGGCGGCCCTGGCCAGCGCCGAAAACATCATTATCGGCAATACCTGCCTTTACGGGGCGACCTCCGGGCAGCTTTTTGCCGCGGGCCAGGCGGGCGAGCGCTTTGCGGTGCGCAATTCCGGCGCCATCGCGGTGGTCGAGGGCTGCGGCGCCAATGGCTGTGAATACATGACCGGCGGCGAGGTGGTGGTGCTGGGCCGGGTCGGGCACAATTTCGCCGCCGGCATGCATGGCGGCATGGCCTGGGTTTATGATCCGCATGATGTGCTGGACCAGCTCATCAATCCCGAAACCGTCTATTGGGCGCCGATGGCGTCGCGCTATTGGGCCGCCCGCTGCAAGGCGCTGATCGAGGCCCATGCCCGCGAGACCGGCTCCAGCCATGCGGCCGAGATCCTGAGCAAATGGCAGACCAGCCAGCATGCCTTCAAGCAGGTCTGCCCGAAGGAAATGCTGGACCGCCTGGAACAGCCGCTTGATGATGACTCTGCCGCGGCGGGCAAGCCCATGGGCGCGGCCTAGGGAGTGGCTCGCGGTTTCCGGGGGCGCTCTTAGCGCAGGAAGTTCAGCAAGGAGAGATTGCGCAGCAGCGAGAAGGTCCGTGCCGAGGCCTCGACGGCGGTCTGCGCCTGCTGCAGATGCGTGGCGGCTGTGGCGATGTCCGCATCCTCAATGCCGCCAATGACATTGGTCAGCAGCAGTTTCTGGTCCTCGCCGCGCTTTTGCGCCTGCTCCACCCGGTTTTGCAAGAGCCCGTTGGAAGCAAGCTGGGTGTTGAGCGCCTCGCTGGCACTGATGATGCCGGCCAGGGTGCTTTGCAGAAAACTCTTTTGCGCCGCGGTCAGCTTGGCGCCAAACGGGCCTGAGGCACTGTCGTTATAGTCCTTGATGGACTTGATCGCGCTCATCAGGCCGGTGCCGATATCGTCGGCCAGAAAGCCCACCGTGACCGGCGGGCCATTGTCGATTTGCGCTGTCGCCTTGACTTTGGTGTTGGTGAAAATGCTGGCCGCCGATGCGGCGGAGCCCAGCGCGTCCAGCGTGCTGATATTGACCGGCGGGCTGTCCACCTTGCTGCCGCCAAACAGGGCGCGGCCGGCAAACTTCGTATTCAGTCCGCCCAGGGCACGGTCAAAGGCGGCGCCAAGGCGTTGCATCAGCGTGGTGCCGGAATCCAGCGCAATGGCGTCCGTGACCGCCTGGCGCAGATCGTCGGCGGCGCCGGCCACTTCCCCCAGGGCCAGGTCCTGGGCGGCCAGGCGGCTGCTGGTTTCCCGGGCCGCGGCGAGATAGCCGTCATTGCGCGCAGCAAGGGCCCGGGCGGCGCTCAGCGTGCCCAATTGCGACCCCAGGCCTTTCAGATCGGTTGCCTTTTTCCCGCTCGCGACCTCGCTTTGCGCGCTGATCAGATCGCGCTGATTGCGCAGCAACTCATTGAGAGCGATCTGGCTGGATATGGCGGTGGCGATGCGGGTCATGGCGCTGTTGCCTCACTCTAGATGATGGAAAGCAGGGTGTCGGTCAGTTCCTTGGCGGCCTGGATCAGACGCGCCGAGGCATTGTAGGATTGCTGGAACTGGGTCATGCGCGCCAGTTCTTCGTCGATATTGACGCCTTGCGCATTGGCGAGCTTGCGGCTGGCCTCCTGCTTCAGTTGCACTGCGGTTTCCGACTGGGATGCGGCGCGGGCGGCGCGGCTGCCCACATCGGTGACAAAGCGCCCGGCAAAATCGCTCAGCGAGCCGGTGATGCCCGACAAGGCCCCGGCGCTCTGAAACGGGCGGTTTTGCTGCAAGGCCTGCTGAATGGCCTGGCCGCCACGGCCATCGCCGCGCCCCAGAACCGTGTCGCCAACGGCGGTGCTGGCGGTCAGCTCCAATTGCGCCAGTCCCAGAAGATCGGGATTGCCGGCAATGTCGGAACGCACGGCAAAGGCCGATGCCCGCGTTGCGCGCACCGCATCGCCAAGGCCGAAAATCTGTGAAAACGACAGGCCGGTGCTGCCCCTTGTGGTGGTGTCGCTGCTGAGCGTGACGCTGTAGGCCTCGGCGCCGCTGGCGGGGGTTTGCACCAGCGCGCCATTGGCATCGAGCGAGAAGGTGGCGAACTTGCCGAGGCCGGTTACGGTGTTGTTGAGCGCAGCCAGATAGTCATTGATGGTGGTGCCGGTCACCGGCACGCTGATTTGCGCCGTGCTGCGCCCGCCGGGCCCGGTCACGGTAAAGCTGAGTGCGCCGCCCGCCGCCAGGCCCAGGGTTTCGCTGCCCGTCAGCCCGGTATCGAAGCGGCTGGGCCGGGCGCTGGTGACCAGATCATTGAGGCCGAAGAAATGTGAAAAGCCCTGTCCGGCCCGGTCCGATGGCGCGGCCGCATCCTGCAGGAGAGCCAGACCATTGCCGCCGCTGGCGGACAGCGTGAGCGCGCCGTTGGCGAAGCTGGCACTGCCCAGAGCCCCCAGGGCCGTGTTCAGCGCCGTGGCCAGGCCGTCTATCGTGGCCGTGAACGCCGTGGGCGCGCCGCCATCGACACTCAGGCTGCCCGCATCAAAATCAATGTCGATGCGGCGCACCAGCGCGCCATTGGCATCGGCCAGCGCCAGGCTGGTCTTGCCGGTAAAGTTCAGCGCGTCCGTGCCCAGAAGCCCGGTATTGCGGCCGCTCAGCACGGCAGGAGGCGGCACGGCTGCGGCATTGTTGTGGGCGGCATTGAGGGCATCGGCGGCGCCTGCGGCCAGTTCCGAAAGCTCCTGGGACAGGGCAGGCAATTCCTTGTCGCGCAGGTCGAGATAGCCGCGCAGGCTGCCACTGGTGATGTGCGGCTGCAGCGCAATCAGGTCGCCAGAGGGCGTGCGGCCCTGGATCTGGGCAAATTCCTGGCCCGGGCTTGCCGGTCCCGCGCCCGGCCCCTCCAGCGTGACCTGAAACTTGCCGAGCAGCAAAACCCCATCCGCGGTGCGCACAATGGCGGCGCCGCTTTGTGCCCGTTCGACCTTGATGTCGATCAGCGAGGACAGTTCGGTCAAGACCGCATCCTGGCGGTTTTCCGCGCCGGTCGAATCGCCTTGCAGGCGGCCCCGGGTGATGTCGCTGTTGAGCTCTCTGACCTGAGTCAGCAGCGCATTGATCTTGTCAATCCCGAGGCCGATCTGGCGCTGGGCCTCGGTGCGCGAGCTCCGGATTTCGCCATCGAGGCGGGCAAATTCGTCAAGCAGGAACTGAACATCTGTCACCGCACTGGAGCGGCGCACGCCCGATGCCGGATCCAGCGCGGCCTTGCCCACTTCTGCAAAGGCGGTGTTCAGGCGGGCAAACAGCGACCCGGCATCATCCAGCGTGCCAAATTGCGCTTGCAGGCGGTCCAGAAGATCGGCCCGGGCCTGGCCCGCGGCCGCATCGCCATTGGCGCTCAGGGAGGCCGCCTGCAGGAAGCGGTCGGTGATGCGGCGCAAATCCTCGACCTTGACGCCCAGACTGGCCCCGGCGACATTGCGCGAGACCACATTGGTGTCAACGCGCGCATAACCGGGCGTGTTGACATTGCTGATATTGGTGGAGGCCGACTGCAGGCCGGCCTGCGAGGCGTTCAGGCCCGACAGGGCATTGCCCAAAATGGTGTTTATCGACACGGTGCAAACCTCCTTGAACGCTGCAGGACTTGCCGGGCACTGCGCCATTTTTTCCGGCACCAGGGCATGGGCGCACACAGGGCGGATTCGGCTCCATCAGGCGTTGGCCTCATTATGGTTAATGTAAACAAGGTGTTAGCCATGGTTTTCCTGTTTTCCAGACACGTCTTTGCGATGGTTGGCCAGAACTGTGCCCAGGAGCATGCGCAAAAGCCGGGCCAAGTCGTCTGCCGCCAGGCGCACAGGGGGGAGAATGGCTGGGCAATGGGGTTTCAAAGGCCCCGGCAAAAATGCGCATGTGGGCAGAAAAGACCATGCGGTTTCCTGTGCGCCAGCGCTTGTGATATGTCCATAATACACTGAAAAACATGGATAATTGACGCCGAAACCCTTTTGGCCCGGGTTTTGCTGTGCTGTTGGCCAGCCCGTGCGCAGGAATGCAACAGGACGGGCGCAAAACGGGTAATCGCATGGCCTTTCAGGCGGGACTTTTGATCGCAGTGAACAGCGTTGGCGCAAAGGGTGCGGCCAATGGCGCCGAGACGTCTGTCTCTGTGGGCGCTCTTGCCGCTGCCGGGGCTGGCGCCAGTGATGACGGCTCTGTTTTCGCGAAACTGCTGGGCAAAAAGACGAAAGGGGCAGCACAGGCGCAAGGCCTTGTTGCGCCAGCGCCTGCCATGGCGGGCATGCAGGCAGTGCCCGCGCAAGGTCCGCAAAATGCAAGACCGGCCAAGGCAGACGCGCCAATGCTGTTGAACACCCAGCCTGCCATTCAGGGCGCGTCCCTGCCATCCGCTGCGGCCTTGCTGACCCCCGGCGTTCAAACGGGCCCGGTCCCGGCAAGCAAGACCACCATAACGCCCGGCCTCTTGCAGACGCCTGGGGTGCAAACAGGTCCGGTTCTGGCGGGCACGCCCGGCAAGGGGGCCGTCCAGCCCGGCGCCTTGCAGACTCCCGGCGTTCAGACGGAACCAGTACCGATAGGCAAGACCACCATAACGCCCGGCCTCTTGCAAACGCCCGGCATTCAGACAGGTCCGGTTCTGGCGGGCACGCCCGGCAAGGGAACCGTCCAGCCCGGCGCCTTGCAGATGCCTGGCTTTCAGACGGAACCAGTACCGATAGGCAAGACCACCATAACGCCCGGTCCCTTGCAAACGCCCGGCATTCAGACAGGTCCGATTCTCGCGGGCAAACCTGGCAAGGGCGCCGTCCAGCCCGGTCCCTTGCAAACGCCCGGTGTTCAGACCGGGCCAGTGCAGGCAGGCAAGACCAGCACGGCCACAGCCTCACAACATGCCCAGACCGGCCCTGAGCAGAGCGAAAGCCCAGATCCACACACCCAGACCCGGTTTGCGCAAAGGCAGATCCGGGCCAGTGCGCCACACAGCACGGCCAAAGCAGCTGCGCTTGTGGCCCAGGCGGCAGGTTCACCCGGTCAATCCGATGTGGCTGGCACGTTCGCGCTGCCCGAGACACCGGCAAAACCGGGCAAGCCCGAAGGCAAGGCCTTTGCGCACACCCGCAAGCGCGCAGGGACCGGCCATGGCAAGGCTGCTGCGGCCGCGGCTGCGCGTCCCTCGGCGAATACGCCCGCAAGCCCGGCGGCGCACCGCTCTGCCGCGCCGCTGGCAGCGCAGAGTCCGGATCAGGTTCGTCTGGCCGGATTGCAAGACACGGCGGAGCCTGATCGCCTGGTCCAGGGCTCCACACCCAGAGGCGGCGAAGCGCCCCTGCAGGCGCAGGACAGCAAGAGCGCGGCAGTGCACCTGGCACAGGCGGAAGCGGCGCCCAGAGCCGCCAATGCACATGCGGCAACGCCTGCGGCCCAGAGCACCAGCCATCATGCGCCGCGCCTTGACCCGGCAGCGCTGGAGACCTTTGCCGCATCACTGGTGCACCGCGCCCGCAATGGCGCCAGCACCTTCACCATGCGGCTGGACCCGCCGGAACTGGGCAAGGTGCATATCCGCCTCGACGTCAGCGCCGATCACAGGATCGAAGCCATTGTCAGCACCCACCGCCCCGATGTGCTGGCCGATTTGCAACGCGGCGCGGACTCCCTGCGCCGGGCACTGGTGGATGCGGGATTTGACCCGGGCGCAGACGGGCTCAGCTTTTCACTGGATCGTGGGCCGCAAGGCCATGATGCCAGCCCCCAAGATGCCTTCGGCCCCCGCGCCCGCACCATTGCGGCACAAGACGGCACCACAGAGGACGCAGGCGCGCCCTTGCTGGCGGCGGAGCGCGGATACGGACTGATGCGCGTCTTCGGCGGCGGTGTCGATATCAGCATATGAGGAAACAGGAATGCCGGCATTAACTGCACTCGGCCTGAACGGGCAAGCGGCAAACGCGGCGGTGGCCAGCAGCGGCCTGGCCAAGAACTTTGACACGTTCCTGACGCTGCTGACCGAACAGCTCAAGAACCAGGATCCGCTGAGCCCGCTGGATTCGACCCAGTTCGTCAGCCAGCTGGTGCAGTTTTCCAGCGTCGAGCAGCAGATTGCCCAGAACCGCAATCTGGAATCCCTGCTCAACCAGAGCGCCGCCAG
>JALWUB010000211.1 GCA_026993275.1 Robiginitomaculum sp.
CGCCTTGAACTCGCCAAAATACTTGGTGATCGCCGCCGTCAGCGTCGTCTTGCCGTGGTCAACGTGGCCAATCGTGCCAATGTTCACATGCGGCTTCGTGCGCTCAAATTTCTGTTTTGCCATTTCAGTGCCTCACTTTGGTTCTGACGCTTGCTCAAGCGTGCTTCGCGATGATTTCTTCGGCCACGGCCTTGGGAACCGGCTCGTAATGGTCGAATTGCATGGTGTATTGCGCCCGGCCCTGGGACATGGAGCGCAACTGGTTGACATAGCCAAACATGTTGGCCAGCGGCACCATGGCATTGACCACATTGGCGGTGCCGCGCACTTCCTGGTTCTGGATCTGCCCGCGCCGGGAATTGAGATCGCCAATCACCGAACCGGTATAGTCTTCAGGTGTCACCACCTCGACCTTCATGATCGGCTCAAGCAGTTTGGGCGCGCACTTGTTCTTGGCTTCGCGGAAAGCCGCCCGGGCGGCGATTTCAAAGGCCAGGACGGAGCTGTCCACGTCGTGATAGGCGCCGTCAACCAGGGTGGCCTTGTAATCAATCACCGGGAAGCCCGCAAGAATGCCGGTTTCGGCAACCTGCTTGAGACCCTTCTCAACGCCCGGAATGTATTCCTTGGGCACATTGCCACCGACGATCTTGGATTCGAACTGCTCGCCCTCGCCCGCGGGCAGGGGTTCGAACACGATCTTGACGCGGGCGAACTGCCCGGCGCCGCCGGACTGTTTCTTGTGGGTGTAATCGACTTCGGCCGTCTGCCCCAGGGTTTCGCGATAGGCGACTTGCGGCTGGCCGATATTGGCGCTGACGCCAAATTCGCGCTTCATGCGGTCGACCAAGATGTCCAGGTGCAATTCGCCCATGCCGGCAATGATGGTCTGGCCGGATTCCTCATCCGTGTGCACACGGAATGACGGGTCTTCCGCCGCCAGGCGCTGCAGGGCAACGCCGAGCTTTTCCTGGTCGGCCTTGGACTTGGGCTCGATGGCGATCTCGATCACCGGTTCGGGGAACTCCATGCGCTCCAGGATCACCGGATGTTGCGGATCGCACAGCGTATCGCCGGTGGTGGTCGCCTTCAGCCCGGCAATGGCGACAATGTCGCCCGCATAGGCTTCCTTGATGTCCTCGCGCGAATTGGAGTGCATTTGCAGCATGCGGCCAATGCGCTCCTTGCGCTCCTTGACCGAATTGAGCAGCGTCGTGCCGGTTTCCAGCTTGCCCGAATAGATCCGCGCAAAGGTCAGCGAGCCGACAAACGGGTCATTCATGATCTTGAAGGCCAGCATGGACAGCGGCTCGTTGTCGTCGGCATGGCGCTCGACCTCTTCGCCGGTCTTCACATCCACGCCCTTGATGGAGGGGATGTCCACCGGGGAAGGCAAATAGTCCACCACCGCATCGAGCAGGGTCTGCACACCCTTGTTCTTGAACGCCGTGCCGCACAAAACCGGCACAAAGACGCTGTCAATGGTGCCCTTGCGGATCAGCGACTGCATCAGCTCGAAGGAAGGCTCGATGCCGTCCAGATAGGCTTCCATGGTCTGGTCATCGACCTCGACGATCTTCTCGATCATCTTTTCGCGCCATTCCGCAGCCTGATCGGCCAGTTCGGCGGGAATGTCCTGCTCGCCATATTCCGCGCCCAGGGCCTCGCCGGACCAGACAATGGCCTTCATCTTCAACAGGTCGATATGGCCAACATAGGAGTTTTCCGAGCCGATGGGCAGCTGGATGACCAGCGCATTGGCGCCCAGGCGCTCCTCGATCATCTTCACCGACATGAAGAAATCGGCGCCGACCTTGTCCATCTTGTTGACAAAGATCATCCGCGGCACGTGGTATTTGTCGGCCTGGCGCCACACGGTTTCGGTCTGCGGTTCCACCCCGGCATTGGCATCGAGCAGCGTGATGGCGCCATCGAGCACCCGCAGGGAGCGCTCCACCTCGATGGTGAAATCCACGTGGCCGGGCGTGTCGATAATGTTCAGGCGTTTGCCATTCCAGAACGTCGTCGTCGCCGCCGAGGTAATGGTAATGCCGCGTTCCTGCTCCTGCTCCATCCAGTCCATGGTGGCGGCGCCGTCATGGACTTCGCCGATCTTGTGGGACTTTCCGGAATAATACAGAATCCGCTCGGTGGTCGTGGTCTTGCCGGCGTCGATATGCGCCATGATCCCGAAATTGCGGTAATCTTCTATCTTGTGTGTGCGGGCCATAGCCTTGAACTCTTCTCAGCGCTGTTACCAGCGGTAATGCGAAAATGCGCGGTTGGCCTCGGCCATCCGGTGGGTGTCTTCACGCTTCTTGACAGCGCTGCCGCGATTGCTGGCCGCGTCCATCAGCTCGCCGGCCAGGCGTTCGCGCATGGTGTGCTCATTGCGCTTGCGCGCCGCGCCGACCAGCCAGCGAATCGCCAGTGCCTTCTTGCGGTCCGGGCGCACTTCAACCGGCACCTGATAGGTGGCGCCGCCAACCCGGCGGGAGCGCACCTCAATCCCCGGCGCCACGTTTTCCAGCGCCTCGTGAAACAGCGGCAGCGGATCGCGGCGGGTCTTGGCCTCGATGATATCAAGGGCGCCATAGACGATCTTCTCGGCGACCGACTTTTTCCCGTCGCGCATGACGTAATTCATGAACCGGGTCAGGATCTGATCGCCAAACTTGGGGTCCGGATGAACTTCCCGTTTTTCGGCGCGGTGACGGCGTGACATGGCAGGACCCTCTTCTTATTTCGGACGCTTGGCGCCATATTTGGACCGGCGCTGGCGGCGGTCCTTGACACCCTGGGTGTCAAGGACACCGCGCAGGATGTGATAGCGCACACCCGGCAGGTCCTTGACCCGGCCACCGCGAATGAGCACCACGGAGTGCTCTTGCAGGTTATGGCCTTCGCCGGGAATGTAGCTCACGACTTCATGGCCGGATGTGAGGCGCACCTTGGCGACCTTGCGCAAGGCCGAATTCGGCTTCTTTGGCGTTGTCGTATAGACGCGCGTGCAGACGCCGCGCCGCTGCGGGCAGGCCATCAGCGCCGGCACCTTGTTGCGCTTCACCTTGGGCTTGCGCGGTTTGCGAACCAATTGGTTGATCGTAGCCATAAAGCCTCAATCCCTTATTCGTGAGCCTTGGCCCACACAAAACCAGCCGCCAACACCCCAAAGCGCATTGGCGGCAAAACAACAGCCGCAGTGCTGATGAGCACGCGGTACCGGCGGGGGACATCCCCAATGTCTCGATGCTCCGGACAGCGTCTGACCCGGCCAAGGGTCACAGCCAGCCTTTGAAGCGAGCGCGGAACCTAGTCCCCGATTCCATCCCGGTCAAGAGCGTCTGTGCCCCATTTTTCCATCTGTTTGCATATCATGTTCACCCCTGGCCCCTGTTCGGAGAAACACGTTCTAAAGACTGTCCAGAATCACGCTGGCGATCAGCACCGTTGCATTTGCCGCCAGCATGAGCGCGATGACACGCCGGTAAATAGCCGCGCCAAAGCGATGAAACAGGGCCGTGCCCAGGGCATTGCCCGCCAGCACGAACCCCAGGGCAAAAGCCGACAGCAGCAGGACCCTGTGCCCGGCATTGCCCAGGGCGGCATTGCTGGCCGCGGCAACGCTGTCGGCGATCAGGAAATAGGCAATGGTGGTGGCGCGCATGGCGGCGGCCGGCAATGACGAACTGGCCATGATGAGGGCGACAGGCGGACCGCCCAGCCCGAACGCGCCATTGAGCAGGCCCGAAAGCGCGCCCGCCATCGCCGTCGCCACACGGCCGATTCCCGCTTGCAGATTCAGGCGCGGGCGCAACAGCAGGACCGGCACGGCGGCCAGCACCACAAGGCCAATGCCAAGCCGCGCCGCATCATGCGGCAAATGCGCCAGCAGCAGGGCGCCAAAGGGTGCGATGATGAGGCTGGGCACGGCCAGCCACAGCACCAGCGCCAGACGCACCTGGCGGTATGCCCCCAAGGCCGCGATGAGTCCGGCGCCCAGATCCAGCAGCAAGACCAGGGGGACGATCATCCGGGGCGGCAGGATGAAGGCCAGCAGCGGCGCCGCCGCCAGGGCAAAGCCAAAACCGGAAAACCCGCGCACAATGCCTGCGCCAAACACGATCAGCGCCACCAGGGCAAAATCCGTCATGCACGCTCTCCGCTTTCCCCCTGGCAGCGCCCGCACTGTGGCCGATCCCCTGCGCAGGGGCAAGCTGCGGGACCGCGAAATGGCTTGCCTTCAGGCCTTCGCACGCTCACCATGAGGAGTGGCCGCATGACCCGGCCTCATCCTGAGCAAAGTCGAAGGATGGAAGCCATACGGCATGGTTCGACAAGCTCACCATGAGGGGTATATGTGCTTGCACCATGAACATCATTGTTTCGCTTGCCCTGCGCAACAGGCCATTTTGAAAGACGCATGCCCATGACCAGCAAAGCCCCCTCCCCGTCCGCGCAAATCCTGGCACGGCGCGACTATGCCGGACCGGCATTTCTGGCCCAGGGCTTCCGGCCATTCTTTCTGGGCGCCGGGGTCTGGGCGGTGCTGGCGCTTGCGGCATGGCTGGCCGAATGGCTGGGCCTGCTGCCGCCGGTGATGTTTCTGGATGTGCACTGGCATGCGCACGAAATGATTTTTGGCTTTGGCGCGGCCGCCATGGCCGGGTTCCTGCTGACCGCCATTCCCAACTGGACCGGGCGCCTGCCGGTGCGCGGCGCGCCACTGGCGCTGCTGGCATTGCTGTGGCTGGCCGGGCGCCTGGCCATGCTGGGGCGGGGCGCCATCGGTCCGGGGCTTGCAGGCCTGGCCGATTCGGCCTTTCTCATTGTCCTGGCGCTGGCCGTCTGGCGCGAAATCATCGCCGGGAAAAACTGGCGCAATCTCAAGACCGCCGCTGCCGTCAGCATTCTGGCGGCCGCCAATATCGCCTGGCACGCAGTAGCGGCGCACCCCGGGCTGGACACGCTGTTGCCCGAGCGCCTGGCGATCATCACCCTGGTCAGCCTGCTCGCCCTGATTGGCGGCCGCATCACCCCCAGCTTTACCCGCAATGTGCTGGCGCGGCGTGGCACGGGCAGATTGCCGGCGCCATTTTCAGGCCTGGACCGCGCGGCCCTGGTGATGACGATGCTGGCCGGTGCCAGCTGGACAGTCGCCCCGGGCGCCCGGATCACCGGCGCCCTCGCTGTCATTGCCTGTGTTCTCAATCTGGTGCGGCTTGGGCGCTGGCGCACCCTGGATGTGCTGGACGAGCCCATGCTGTGGGTACTGCATCTGGGCTATGCATGGATCGGCGCAGGCTTCGCCCTGATCGCGGCGCACGGCCTTGCCGGGCTGGTGCCGCAAAGCGCCGCCATTCATGCCTTCACCGCAGGCGGCTTTGGCACCATGATGCTGGGCGTCATGACCCGCGCCGCGCGCGGCCATAGCGGCCTCAAGCTGCAGGCTGGCGCCATCGAACCCCTGATCTATGCCGCGGTCAGCCTGTCGGCGCTCTTGCGCATTGCCGCCGCGGCCAGCAACCGGGTTGTGTTCTATCAGGCCTCCGGCCTGCTGTGGGTGCTCGCCTTCGGGCTTTTTGTCATCGCCTATTGGAAAATCCTGACCACCAATATGCGCCTGCGCCAGCACCGCCCATGAAAAAGCCCTGCCCTTGCGCGGCAAGGACAGGGCTTTGCAGATCGGCACGAAGCGCGGATCACGCCTCTTCGGCAGCGGCCTTGGAAATGTCCTCCGGCAATGATTCCTCATTGGCCAGGCGCGCCGCTTCGCGTTCTGCCAGCGCCTTCATGTCGCGGGCATCGGCCAGTTTCTGGTAATGCCGCAAGGTGCTGCCGGTGCCAGCCGGGATCAGGCGGCCGACAATGACGTTCTCCTTGAGGCCCTCCAGGGTATCGACCTTGCCTTCGACCGCAGCCTGGGTCAGCACCCGGGTGGTTTCCTGGAACGAGGCCGCCGAAATGAACGACTTGGTTTGCAGACTCGCCTTGGTGATGCCCAGCAGAACCGGGGTGGCCTTGGCCGGGGTCTTGCCTTCGGCAATGGCCTTTTCCTGGATTTCCGCGAACTCGACCTTGTCCAGCTGGTCGCCGCGCAGCAGACCGGTTTCACCGCCATCGACCACTTCGACCTTTTGCAGCATTTGCCGCACGATGGTTTCGATGTGCTTGTCGTTGATCGGCACGCCCTGCAGGCGATAGACGTCCTGGATTTCGTTGACCAGATATTCGGCCAGCGCCTCGACCCCCATGACCCGCAAGATGTCGTGCGGCGCCGGATTGCCATCCAGCAGATAATCGCCGCGCTTGACCATGTCGCCATCCTGCACCGTCAGGTGCTTGCCCTTGGGCACAAGATAGGTCGATGGCTCCTGGGTTTCGTCCTCGGGGATGATGGAAATGCGCCGCTTGTTCTTGTAATCGCGGCCATATTCCACC
>JALWUB010000212.1 GCA_026993275.1 Robiginitomaculum sp.
TGCCGGTCGCGCGAGCCGACGCAGAGCAGGATCGCCACGCGCTTGGGCTTTTCGCCATTGGACGGGCGGCGCACGCCCTGGCCAGAGGAGATCATCTGCTCCACCTGGGTGGTGGTGACCACGTCCTCGAACAGGCCGAAGCCCCATTCGGGCTTGTTGATGGAGTCGAAGTGGGTGAAGCCGGTGCACAGCACCGCGGCGGCCACCGTATCGCCCTTGCCCTTGGAATACTTGACCTTGAAATTGCCCGGCTCGCCGGAAAACTCATCCACCGTGGTGTCCGTCTTGACGGTGATCAGCGGATCATTCACCACCCGCTCGACCATGCCGCCAATGGCATCCTTGGCCCACTCGCCCGAAGGCACCAGCTTGGCATAGCCCGAATGGATCGGCGTGCCGCCAAGACTGTCCTTCTTGTCCACCAGAATGCATTTCTGGCCGACGCTGGCGAGGCTGTGTGCGGCAGCCAGCCCGGCCGGGCCGCCGCCAACGACAAGAATCGGTTTTGCGCTCATGAAATCTGTCCCTGCTTGTGATAACCGGGCCCGCCGGTAATGCGCCGGCGCGGGTCATAAAGGGTTTCCTGTTTGCCGCCGGCCTCGATCTGCTTGAGATAGTCCTCGAACTCGGCCTTCTGGGTGCGCCAGTCCAGACCCAGCTTTTCAAACAGCTTTTCGGTGGAGGAGGCATGCCAGTGCGACTGCACGATCTTGTAGGGATGGGCGCCGCACACCAGGGCAGCAAACTGGATGTCGGCCAGCACCGGCAGGTCGTAATTCTTGCCGTCGGCCTGGCCGATCCACTGGTTCTTGTCGAGGGTGGTGATGCAGCCGGTGTCATGGCCGATCATGACATCGGAATGGGCCTCGTCCACGGCCACCTTGATCTTGCGGTCAATGGCGAAAGAGCGGGTGAACTCGCGCTCGGAAATGATGTGGCGGAAACCAAAGCCGCAGCAGTCATACCAGGTGGAATAATCGATGACCTGCGCGCCCAGGGTCTGCATGATGCCGGTGGAGACGGCAACCCGCTCGCCGCCCAGCACATCGTCGTCATAGATCACGTCCTGCGGGATCATCTTGTAGACATGGCAGGCCGGGTGAATGGTGGCGCGGATGTTCGAGCAGTCAATGACCTGGTGTTCCTTGATGCGCTGGCGCATGACATGCACCCACTCGGAATAGTGCACCACCTCTTCGGGGATCAGCAGTTTGCCATCCACCAGCCGGTCGAGCTTGGCCAGGATCTTTTTCACGCGCTGGCGCAATTCTGAAGACAGCAGCAAAAACTCGCGCACTTCCTTGTAATTGCCAAACGAGGTGCCGCAATGCACCAGCGGGTAGTAATAGCCCTCGGGCTTGCCTTCGGCCTTGGCCGAGACATAGGCCTGATGGAAATTGCGCAGGAACACCGCTGCCAGGCTTTCGATATTGCCAATGCCCGAGCCATGATAGTTCCAGGCCGTGCACGAGGTCTGGTCGGTTTCATCCAGATAGCGGATGTCCATCTTGTTCATCAGCCACAACAGCGAGGTCGGATAGC
>JALWUB010000213.1 GCA_026993275.1 Robiginitomaculum sp.
GGTCCGGGCGGTGCAACTGACCCGCATGGGCCGCCGCGATCAGGACCTGCTGCAGGTGCACGAGCGCAAGGACCCGGGCGGGCGGCCCTATTACTGGCTCGGCTTCAATGGCCGCCTGTCCACCCCGCCCGAAGGCACGGACCTGCACGCCATCTATGGCCAGTGCGTATCGGTGACGCCGCTGCATCTGGACCTGACCCATCAGGCCACGCTGCGCAGCCTGGCCGGGGCCATGGATGGCATCATTGCGCCGGAGCCGGGCCGGTGAGTGCCACCGTGCCCGACAGCCGCATGGTGGCGCTGATCATGGCGCTGCGCGCGGCCGGGATTGTGGACAAGCAGGTGCTCGGCGCCCTGGAGCGCATCCCCCGCGAAGACTTTGTTGCCGCCGGTTTCAGCAAGCGGGCCTATGAGGACCGGGCCCTGCCGATTGCCTGCGGCCAGACCATTTCGCAGCCGCTGGTGGTGGCCATGATGACCGAGGCGCTGTGCCTGACGCCGCGCTGCAAGGTGCTCGAAATTGGCACCGGCTCGGGCTATCAGACCGCCATCCTGTCGCTGCTGAGCCGCCGGGTCTATACCATCGAGCGCTACCGCACCTTGCTGCGCGAGGCCGAGGCGCGCTTCGAGCGCCTGCGCTTGCGCAATATCGTCACCCGCCTGGGCGACGGCATGGAAGGCTGGCCGGAGCAGGGCGGTTTTGACCGCATCCTGGTGACGGCCGCTGCGGCGCAATGCCCCCAGGCCTTGCTGGACCAGGTGCGCGAGGGCGGCCTTCTGGTGGCGCCGGTCGGACCGCCAGAACAGCAATTCATCACCGTTTTCCGCCGCGATGGCGACACCTTTCACCAGCGCCAGATTGCCCCGGCGCGCTTTGTGCCGCTGCTCGGCGGCGTTGCCCGCACCTTGTAGGGTTGTCAAGGACCCGGGCCGGAGGAATTGCGCCGCATCGCCCATTGGCCTTACACTGGGCCGCATGATTCGCCTTCTCTTCGCTGTGGCCATGCTGACGGTGCTGGCCGCCTGTGGCAGTCCGCGCGGCCCGGCGCCAATCGTCTATCATGGCGGCGCACCTGTGCAGGGCCGCCCGGCGCCGCCAAAAGACGAAACCGTGCCCGATGCGGCGCCAACCCGGCCGGTGCGCGTCGCGGCCTTGCAGCCGGCGCGCCCGCTGCCGCGCCGCGACGAGCCGCAAAAGAGTGCTCCGGCGGTCAAGACCCGCCCGGCCAGCATCACGGTGCACAAGGGCGACACGCTGTTTTCGCTTTCCGAGAAATACCAGATCGCCCTGCAGCCGCTGATTGACGAAAACCGGCTGAAACCGCCCTACAAGCTGAAGGCGGGGCAGACCCTCAAGCTGCCGCCGCCCTTGCATTACCGGGTGCGGCGCGGCGACACGCTGATGGCGGTGGCGCGGCGCTTTTCCATCGATTACCGCTCGCTGGCGCTGATCAACGGCATTGAGCCGCCCTATACACTGCGCGTCAATGAAATCCTGATGCTGCCCGCCCTGGTGCGCGGCGCCAATGGCGCCTGGAAAAG
>JALWUB010000214.1 GCA_026993275.1 Robiginitomaculum sp.
GCCAGCGCCGTGCCCATATTGCCGGCGCCGACAAGCCCCAGGCGCGGCTTGCGCACCATCAGGCTTCCCCCGCGGTTTCAAACATTGCCGCCTGCACCGCCTCGGCCGGGCTCTTGCCGCCCCAGAGGACAAAATTGAGCGCCGGGATCAGCCGTTCGGCGGCCATGCTGGCCGCATTGGTCATCGCCGCCAATTGCGCCGGGCTTGGCATCAGCCCGTCGGGCAGGGGCAGGGCATGGCGGTAGATCAGCGTGCCGTCTTCGCTCCACAGGTCGAAATGGCCGCAGCCGAGGCGCTCATTGACCAGCGCCAGCAAGGCACACACCGCAGCATGGTTTCGGCCGCTGATGCGCACATCGATGCCGAGGCACAAGTGCAGGATTTCGTCTTCGGGCCGCCAGCTGAACCACAGCGCATGGTCGCACCACTGGCCGGGAATGGAGAAATGCACTTCCTGTTCGCCCATGCGCTCATAGCCGATATCCTCGGCGCCGAGAATGGCTTCGACCAGGTCCAGCGGGTCATTGGCAATGGCTATCGGCTCGTGCGAGAGGTCCACAGCGTGTTCCTTGTCATGGGAAAGCGAATCGTCCCCGGGCTTTGATGATAGTGGCGCGGGAAAAAATGTGTAGGGTCAGGACGCCGGTTTGCGGGTCCGGCGCCGGGCCGGGGCGCGCTTGTCGCGGTTTTTTTCAAGCGCGTCAATCCTTGCGCGCAGCGCCTCATTGTCTGCCGCCAGTTTCTGGCAAAGCGTCTTGAGGGCGTCGAACTCTTCCCGGCTGACCAGGTCCATGTCGGCAATGAAGCGGTCGGCCTGGGCACGGAACGCGGCCTTGACCTCTTCGCCGACGCCGCTGACAGCGCCGGCGGCGCTGGTCATGATGTCGGCCAGGTCATCAAGGATCGGGCTGCGGGTTTGCATGATCGCCTCTTGAGCTGGGCGCTGTGCGCGCGCTATAGCGCTATATGGGACAGGCTTGGCGCGAAAGCAATGCGAAGGTGAAAAAACTGACATGCAGGATCTGAATTGCGCGCCAGTCCCGGGCTTCAACCCGGTGATCGTCCACCTGTTCGGCCCCATCTCCCTGCGCTGGTATTCCCTGGCCTATATTGCCGGCCTGGTTCTGGGCGCCTGGCTGTTTCACCGCATTCTGAGCAATGCCGCACTGTGGGCGCCGCGCGGCAAAACCGGCAAGCCGCCCGCCCCCCCGGCAATCACCGAGGACCTTCTGTTCTGGTGCACCCTGGGGGTCATTGCCGGCGGCCGCCTGGGTTTTGTGCTGTTTTACCGCACCGAATGGCTGTGGCAGCAGCCGCTCTCCATCCTCACCGTCTGGCAGGGCGGCATGTCGTTCCATGGCGGCGCGCTGGGGGTGCTGCTGGCGATTCTATTTGTCGCCTGGTCACACAGGATCAATCCCCTGCGGCTCGCCGATGCGGTCGCCCCGGCAGCGCCCATCGGCCTGTTCTTCGGCCGCCTGGCCAATTTCATCAATGGCGAGCTTTATGGCCGCCCGTGGAACGGCCCCTGGGCCATGCGCTTTCCCTGCGACAGCAATCCGGCGCACCCCTTGCGCCACCCCAGCGAGCTTTACGAGGCGGCGCTGGAGGGCGTGGTGCTGTTCATCATCCTGCAAATTGCCATCCGCCGCTTCCGGGTGCTGGCGCGCCCGGGCATGAGCACCGGCCTGTTCGCGTTTTTCTACGGGGTGTTCCGCACCCTGGTCGAATTTGTCCGCGAGCCCGATGCCGGGCTGCTGTTCGGCCTCACCCGCGGCATGGCCTATTCGGTGCCCCTGTGGCTCGGCGGGCTGATCCTGATCCTGCGCGCCGCCCGGCGGCCGCCGGCAAGCGCATGAGCATGGCCGGGCGCGCCAGCGCCAGCCTGTCCAGGCGATTGCGCCAGCGCATTCGCGAACAGGGGCCGGTCAGCGCCGGGGTGTTCATCTCCGAAGCCCTGTTTGACCCGCGCGAGGGCTTTTACGCCACCAAGGATCCCATCGGCGCCGGGGAGGATTTCATCACCGCGCCCGAGGTCAGCCAGATGTTCGGCGAACTGATCGGCCTGTGGCTGGCGCAGGCCTGGCAGCGCCTGGGCGCGCCAAGGCCGGTGCAGCTGATCGAGCTGGGTCCCGGGCGCGGCACCATGATGAAGGACATCTTGCGCGCCGCCCGTGCCGTGCCAGGCTTTGCCAAGGCCCTCAATGTCACGCTGGTGGAGATCAGCCCGGCGCTGATCACTGTGCAGGCGCAAAGTCTCGATCAGGCGCCGTGCCCGGTGCACTGGCGCGCCACGCTGCAACAGGCGCCGAAAGGGCCGGGGCTGATCCTCGGCAACGAGTTTCTCGACTGCCTGCCGGTGCGCCAGCTGGTGCGCCAGGGCGGCAACTGGCACGAACGCCTGGTGGATTGCGGCCCGGATGGCGGGTTCTGCTTCGTGCTTGACCCGGTCCCGGCGCCCGCATCCGTGCAGGCGCTGATCCCGCCCGCCTTGCGCGAGGCGCAAGATGGCGCGCTGGTGGAGGTGCGCCCGGCCATTGCCACGCTGGCCGAACACCTGGCAGAGCGTTTTGCCGCGGCGCCGGGTCTGGCGCTGTTCATCGACTATGGCCCGGCGCAAAGCGAGCCCGGCGACAGCCTGCAGGCCATCAGGGCGCACCAGAAGGTCGATCCGCTGGCCGCGCCCGGCAGCGCCGACCTGACCACGCGGGTGGATTTTGCGGAACTGGCCCGGATCGCCCGCAATGCCGGGCTGCAGGTGTTTGGCCCGGTGCCGCAGGGCCAGTGGCTCAAGGCCCTGGGGCTTGAATACCGCGCCGCCGACCTGATGCGCAAACACCCGGAGCAAAAGGCCAGGCTGGCGCGCCAGGTGCACCGGCTGAGCGATGCAGGGGAAATGGGCACGCTGTTCAAGGCCATCGCCATCGCCGCCCCGGGCACGCCCGCGCCGGACGGCTTTGCGCCATGACGGCCCTGCCGGTCCATCGCGCGCAAAGCCTGCGGCACCGGCGTGTGCGGCACGGCTTCTTTGGCCGCGGCAGCCCCGAGGACAGCCACGCCCGCGCGCAGGCGGCGCAGGCCCTGGGCATCGCGCCTGAAGCCCTCATCGGCGTGCGCCAGGTGCATTCGGCCCGTGCCGTCGTGGTGGACGGCCCCTGGACCGGCGCCGCGCCCGAAGCCGATGCGCTGGCCACCAAAGTGCCGGGCCTCGCCCTTGGCATCCGCACCGCTGATTGCGCACCGGTGCTGCTGGCGGATTTCAGGGCCGGTGTCATCGGCGCCGCCCATGCGGGCTGGCGCGGCGCCAGGGCAGGGATTCTGGAGGCCGCCATTGCGGCCATGTGCGGCCTGGGCGCCAGTGCCGGCACTATCCGCGCCGCCATCGGCCCGTGCATCAGCCAGCGCAGTTATGAGGTGGGCCCCGAATTTTACCAAGGCTTTATCACGGACGACCGGCAAGCAACACGGTTTTTCGTGCCCGGGCGCGGCGGCCGCTGGCAGTTCGACCTGCCGGGGTATTGCGCTGCGCGCCTGCGCGCGGCCGGTGTTGGCGCCGTGGAAACCCTGGAACTGGACACCTGCGCACTCGGGCAGGAGTTTTTCAGCTACCGGCGCGCCTGCCTGCATGGCGAGGCGGATCAGGGCCGCAATCTGAGTGTGATTCATTTGCGCGAATCGTGATGCCGGGCATTGACGCATGCGCCTCTCTTGGCGCACATGGCCGGGCGCAGCGACGGGAGGATGTGGAATGAAACTTTTGGCCGCCAATGCGAACCGCTCACTGGCACACGACATTGCCGATGTGCTGGACCTGCCGCTGACCAAGACCCATGTGCGGCGCTTCGCCGACAATGAGATTTTTGCCGTCATCGACGAAAACGTGCGCGGCCAGGACACCTTCATCATCCAGTCCACATCCTATCCGGCCAATGACCACTTGATGGAATTGCTGATCTGCATTGATGCCCTGCGGCGCGCCAGCGCCAAGCGCATCACCGCCGTGCTGCCCTATTTCGGCTATGCCCGCCAGGACCGCAAGTCCGAAGGCCGCACGCCCATCTCGGCCAAGCTGGTCGCCAATCTCATCACCACCGCCGGGGCCGACCGGGTGCTGACCATGGACCTGCATGCCGGGCAGATCCAGGGCTTTTTCGACATTCCCGTGGACAATCTGTTTGCCGGGCCGGTGATGCGCGAGGACATCAAGGTCAAATACGGCACCGAAAACCTGATGTTCGTGTCCCCCGACGTTGGCGGCGTGGTCCGCGCCCGCGGCCTGGCCAAGCGCCTTGGCGCCGATATCGCCATCGTCGACAAGCGCCGCCCGGAGCCGGGCAAGTCCGAAGTGATGAACATCATCGGCGATGTGAACGGGCGCAAGTGCATCCTGATCGACGATATCGTCGATTCGGGCGGCACCCTGGTCAATGCCGCCCATGCCCTGCTGGAGAAAGGCGCCACCGAGGTTGCCGCCTATATCAGCCACGGCGTCCTGTCGGGCGATGCGGCGCAAAAGATCGAAGACTCCGAGCTCAAGGAACTGGTCATCACCGATTCCATAGAACAGCCGCCCAGGGTCAAACAGGCCGCCAAGATTCGCGAAATCACGGTGGCGCCGCTGATCGGCAAGGCAATCCGGCGCATCGCCAATGAAGAATCGGTGTCAATCCTGTTCGACTGAGCCCGGCCAGGGGGCAAACAGCTTGGAGAGTTTCAGCCCCTGCCCCTGATAGTTCGAGCCGGTGGCGCCATAGAGCGCCTGCGGCGCGCTGTCCATGGGCTCGAACAACAGCTTTGCCACCGTCTGGCCGCCTTCGAGCACAAACGGCACGTCGCGGCCGCGCACTTCCAGCACCGCCCGGGCACCGGCGCCCTCCCCATGGCCAAAGCCGGGGTCGAAAAAGCCTGCATAATGGGCGCGAAACTCGCCAATGTCCGGGGCGATGGGGGCCATTTCGGCGGCTTCCTCCGGGGCGATGCAAATCGCCTCCTTGGAGGCCAGGATGTAAAACTCGCCCGGATCGAGGACAAGCTGGCCATTGCGCGGCCGCAGCGCTTCCCAATAGTCGCGCGGATCATGGCCGCCAAGGGCACGCAGGTCCAGCAGGCCGGCATGGCGCTTGGCGCGAAACCCGGCCAGCCCGTCCGGCGCAAGCGACAGCGACACATCACGCGTGCGCCGCGCGCTGGCGGGCTGATCCTTGCCGCCCAGCTGGCGCAGGCGCAACTGGGCCAGCCGGTCGCCCGGGCGCACCAGGATGGAAAAGGTGCGCGGGCAGATCTCCAGCCACAGGCCGCCCCGATAGCCCGGCGCCATGCCGTCAAAGGCAAAGGCGCCATCGCTGATTACCCGGGTGAACACATCAATGCGCCCGGTGGAGCTTTTGGGATTGCTGCGCGCCGCCAGATCGGCGGGCAAGGCCAGGCGTTCCATCAGCGGCACCAGATAGATGCAGCCGGTTTCCAGCACCGCGCCGGGGCCAAGGTCGATCTGGTGCATCACCAGGGGCGGCTTCAGGCAGTCTTCGACCCGCACGCCGCGCCCGGGCAGAAAGCTGGCGCGCAGGCGGAAGGCGCGCCGGCCAAGGCGCAAATCCAGGCTGGCAGGCTGGATCTGGTCTGCATCCAGCGCCTCGTCCGCGGCGATCACGCCCGCCGCGAGGCAGCCGCGCAGGCGGTGATCGGGGAGTATGCTTGTCCTGGCCATGCTGGCGGATACGCTGGCGCGATTCTTTTGTGCCACGCAAGCGCTTGATGGATGCGCCAAAGTGCGCATAACTGCGGGCGCGTATCCATGGCAGGGAGCCAGCCGCTCATGCGCTTTGACGCCGGGCCGGAAAACCGATGAACAGCGCCCGTTCCGTGGCGCTGGTGATTGGCGCGCTGCTGATCCTGCTGGCGGCATTCATGCTGGCGCCGATGATCACCGATGTGGTCACCGGCTCGCCGGAATGGCGCAGTTTCGGCATTGCCGCGGCCTTGACCCTGTTCAGCGGCGCCGTGCTGGTGCTGACCGCCCGCGGCGGCCAGATGCGCATGAACTTGCGCGCCGCCTTCATCCTGACGACGTTTTCCTGGATCATCATTGCCGGTTATGCGGCGCTGCCCTTCATGCTCAAGGACGCGCCCCTGTCCTTTGCCGATGCCTATTTCGAATCCATGTCGGGGCTGACCACCACCGGCTCGACGGTGATGAGCGGCCTTGATGACCTGCCCAAGGGGATTTTGCTGTGGCGGGCGCTGCTGCAATGGCTGGGCGGCCTCGGCATCATCGTCATCGCCATGGCGGTGCTGCCAATGCTGCGGGTTGGCGGCATGCAGCTGTTCCGGGCCGAATGGTTCGAGCCCATGGGCAAGATCCTGCCGCGCGCCCAGGCCATCGCCATCGGCATCGGCTTTGCCTATCTGGGGCTTTCCGTCCTCTG
>JALWUB010000215.1 GCA_026993275.1 Robiginitomaculum sp.
ACGGTGCGGCTGGTGCAATCGGGCCGCACCATCACGGCGGACAAAATCCTCGTTGCCACCGGCGGCACGCCGCGCAAGCTCGGCTTTGAGGGCGAGGAGTTCACCATCACCTCAAACGAGGCCTTTCACCTTGAGCGCCTGCCCGGGCACATCGTCATCAATGGCGGCGGCTATATTGCCTGCGAGTTTGCCGCCATTTTTGCTGGCCTGGGCGCGCGGGTCTGCCTGGTGTATCGGCGCGACATGATCCTGCGCGGCTTTGATGATGACATCCGCACCCATGTGCATGGCGAACTGGTGCGCCAGGGCGTGCGGGTCATCACCCATGCGAACATCACCAGTGTGAGCAAAACCGGCGAAGACGCCCTTGCCGTGCATCTGGATACGGGTGTCACCATTCCATGCGATCAGGTGATGATGGCGGTCGGGCGCGATCCGGCCACGCGCGGCCTGGGGCTTGAGGAAGCTGGCGTGAACACCACCCCCAATGGCGCCATCATTGTCGATGACTTCAGCCAGAGCAATGTGCCCTCCGTCTTTGCCGTGGGCGATGTCACCGACCGCATTGCCCTGACGCCGGTGGCGATCCGCGAAGGCGCGGCCTTTGCCGACAGCGAATTTGGCTCGCGCCGCCACAGCTTTGATCACCGCGACGTCGCCAATGCCGTCTTTACCCTGCCCGCCGTGGGTTCCGTCGGCATGACCGAGCGCCAGGCCCGCGATGCCTATGGCGCCGTTGATGTATACAAATCCGCCTTCCGGCCCATGCGCCACACGCTTTCGGGCTCTGAGGAACGCTATCTGATGAAGCTGATCGTGCGGCCAGAAGACCAGGTGGTCATCGGGGTGCATCTGGTGGCCGATGCGGCACCGGAGATCATCCAGATGGCCGCCATTGCGGTCAAGGCGGGGCTGACCAAGGCGCAATGGGACGAAACCTGCGCCGTTCACCCCACGGCGGCGGAAGAACTGGTGCTGATGCGCGAAAAGGCCGCCGAAACCCCGCTGGAAGATGGCGCCGTGGTGTAAGACGACTTTCAGGCCATGGCGCGGCTGGCGAACCAGTAGATCCCCAGCATCAGGATGATGGCGCCAAGGCTGGCGCGCGCCATCCTGGCCTGAGCCTGCGTGCCCAGACGCGCGGCCAGGGCAAACACCACCAGCCAGGCGGCAACAACCAGGAGCTGGCCAATCTCGACGCCGATATTGAACCCGGCCAGGGCCGCCACGCGCCGTCCTGCGGGCAAGCCGGCCTCGCGCAGCACGGTGGCAAAGCCCGCGCCATGCACCAGCCCGAAGGCCACGGTGAGCGCCAGGCTGGCGCGCAGGCCTGCCCGCACGGAACGCACCAGGGCGCCATAACTGAACACAAAAATAGCCAGTCCGGCCCAGACTTGCGGCGGCAAGGCCCCCAGGCCAAAGCCCGCCGCCATGCCGAGGATGGCAAACAGCACGGCACTGGCCATGGTGGCCATGCGCCAGTCCCGGCTGTCGGGCGGCACCATCACCTCCATGGCGACAAAGGCGATGGAAAAGCC
>JALWUB010000216.1 GCA_026993275.1 Robiginitomaculum sp.
TGGTGGGATACACCAATGCCGGCAAGTCCACCCTGTTCAATGCCCTCAGCGGCGAGGCCATGCTGGCCAGGGACATGCTGTTTGCCACGCTTGATCCGGCCATGCGGCGCATTGACCTTGGCCATGGGCGCAGCGCCATCCTGTCCGACACGGTGGGCTTTATCGCCGATCTGCCGACCGAGCTTGTCGCGGCGTTCCGGGCCACACTGGAAGAGGTGCTGGCCGCGGACCTGATCGTGCATGTGCGTGACATCTCCTCACCGCACAGCGCCGCGCAGCGGGACGATGTCCGGGCCATTCTGGCGCAACTCATGGCGCGGCAGGACAGCACCATCCCCGTGCTCGAGGCCTGGAACAAGATCGACCGCATCGAAGCCGGGGATCTGCCGCTGCTGCAGGCCCAGGCGGCGTCCATGCCGCTGCCGCCGGTTCTGCTCTCGGCGGCAAGGGGCGAAGGACTGGAGGCGCTCAAGGCCGCCATGGCGGCGGTTCTGGAGCGTCATGCGCGCACGCTGCGCATTCTTGTGCCGCCGGGCGAAGGGCGTGTCATCCCCTGGCTGTGCCGCCATGGACGCGTGCTGGAGAGCACGGCGGCCAGGGATGGCGGCCAGATTGTTCTGGCACAGCTTGACGCCCCGGCCCGCGGCGCCCTGCAGGCGGCGTTCCCCGCCCTGGAAACGGAACTGGTCACGCCCCGGTCTTGCGATCAGCGCATGACGGCATAGGTGCGGCGGCTTCGGTGACGGGGCCAAAGACCCGGACAAAGGCCTGGCGCAAGGCGGCATCGGCCTTGCCCATATCGCCATCACGGCCCAGCGCCGCCAGGCTGGTCACGCCATGCCCGCGAATGCCGCAGGGCACGATGCCGTCAAAGTGCGACAGGTCGGGGCACACATTCAGGGCGATGCCATGAAAGCTGATCCAGCGGCGCAAACGGATGCCGATGGCGGCAATCTTGTCCTCGCGCTCTGCCGCGCCGCGGCCATGGCGCACCCAGACCCCGACCCGGTCCTCGCGCACCTCGCCCGTGATGCCATAGTCCTCTAGGGCCAGGATGATCCAGTCCTCCAGGGCCTTGACGAAACGGCGCACATCGCGGCCGCGGGCGCGCAGGTCCAGCATCACATAGGCAACGCGCTGGCCGGGGCCATGATAGGTGTACTGGCCGCCGCGGCCGCTGGCATAGACGGCAAAGCGGTCCGGGTCCTTCAGATCCTCCGCCCTGGCACTGGTGCCGGCAGTGTAAAGCGGCGGGTGCTCCAGCAGCCAGACCATTTCTGCCGCTTCGCCCCGGTGGATGGCCTCCACCCGCTGCTGCATCATTGCGACCGCTTCCGGATAGGGCACCGGGGCGCCGGACACGCACCACTGTGCCGCCGCCCCATCGGGATGCAGCAGGGCAGACACGGGCTTGCCGGTTGTCTTGTGCATGAATGAATACCGGTTTTAACCCTCGCGAAACGCATTGCGCGGATTATCACCCATACAGATGGCGCTTCAAGGTGTCATTGGGCGTCCGTGGGTTCATGGGGTTT
>JALWUB010000217.1 GCA_026993275.1 Robiginitomaculum sp.
TTGTCGCCCAGAACGCGCTTGGCCTCTTCGGCTTCCAGTTCTTCAATCACATTCATGTTTCACTCTCCTTGGACGTCTTGCCCAGCAAATCCGGCCGCCGCGCCCTGGTTATTCTTTCGGCCTCGGCCCGGCGCCATTGCGCCACCGCACCATGGTCGCCAGACAACAGGACCGGCGGGATTTCCCGTCCCTCCCAAACGCGCGGCCGCGTATAGTGAGGGTATTCGAGAAGCCCGTCTTCAAAACTCTCCTCGTGCGCCGACTCGGCGGCGCCCAATACTCCCGGAAGCAGCCGCACACAAGCCTCGATCAAGGCCTGCGCCGCCACTTCCCCGCCAGCGAGGACGAAATCGCCAACGCTGACCTCCTCCATCTTGCGCGCCGCGATGACCCGTTCGTCGAGCCCCTCGAACCGGCCGCAAAACAGCACCAGCCCCGGACCTGCCGCATAATCCCGGACCATGGCCTGGGTCAGCGGCTTGCCGCGCGGGCTCAGATAGATCAACGGCCGCCCGTTCAGGGCCACCGCATCAATGGCCGCTGCCGCCACATCCGCGCGCAGCACCATGCCGGGGCCGCCGCCTGCGGGCGTGTCGTCAACGGAGGCGTGCTTATGATGCGAAAAACGCCGGATGTCCAGCGTTTCAAGCTGCCATTTTTTTTGCGCCAGCGCCCGGCCGATCAAGGAGACCCCCAGCACGCCGGGAAAGGCCTCCGGATAAAGGCTCAGAACCGTGGCGGTGAAGGGTGCGCTCATGATGTGGCGGCCTCCCCGTCCGGGCCATCCCGGCCCTGGCCGGGAAGATAATCCTCTATGTCCTGCACCACCACCTTGCCGCCGGAGACATCGACCACCGGCACATGATGGCGGGTAAAGGGCAGGCTCCAGCTTTCCCGCGTGCCCGGCGTGCCGGCGATTTCCAGAAGGTCGCCCGCGCCAAAATTGAGCACCGCCTTGATGTGCCCCAGCGGCGCGCCAGCCCCGTCGCACACGCGCAGGCCCAGAAGGTCCGTCTGGTAGAAGTCGTCCTCGTCCGGCTCGGCGAATTTTTCGCGCAGCGCATAAAGCCGGGTCGATTTGAGCGCTTCGGCCTCCTCGCGGCTGGCCACCTCCTGCGCGCGCACGGCAAAGCCGCCCTTGACCGGGCGCGCGGCCATGATGTGCAGAATCTCCCGCCCGCTGGCATCGACAAACGGCGCATAGTCCAGACAGGCCGCCGGGTCCGCGGTAAAGGATTTCAGGCGCACCTCGCCCTTGACGCCAAAAGCCCCGGCAATGGCGGCAACAAGAACAGGTTTTGACGTGCGCTCAGGCATTCGGTTTACCCTTCGTGCGGCCTTTTCCTGTCCATTTTCGCCATCCTCCAGCACCCCTTCTTCGTCATCCTCCGGCCCCCTTCTTCGTCATCCTCCGGCTTGACCGGAGGACCCAGAGTGCGGGGTGATTCACCATGGCCCCTCCGGTCAAGCCGGAGGGTGACGAGGGGTTTGCTGGCCTCCATCCTTCGACAAGCTCGGGATGAGCTATAGAAA
>JALWUB010000218.1 GCA_026993275.1 Robiginitomaculum sp.
CGGCGATGGGCACATGTTTCAGCGCCGCCGCATGAATGACCACATCGACGCCGCGCATGGCCTGCTCCAGCCGCGAGCGGTCGCGCACGTCGCCAATGAAATAGCGCATGAAGCCATACTCGGCCGGGTTGAACACCTGAGCCATTTCATATTGCTTGAGTTCGTCCCGCGAAAAAATGATCAGCTTGGCCGGCTTGAACTCGCTGCACACCAGCCGCACCAATTGCTTGCCGAACGAGCCGGTGCCGCCGGTGATCAGCACGGTCTTGCCGTCCAGATTGTAACGCGGATTGCGGAAATCGCGGTGAAAGGGAAGCGTCTGTTCTGGCAGGGTTTCAGAGCGGGCCGGTTGCGCCATGGTGATGTCCTTGTGTGTTTGCCTCAGCTTCCAACGTTATGGTTAACCACACGTTAGCCGCTGTGGCGCACAATGCACGCATGAACAGCGTTGCCATCGTCCAGGCCCGCAAGGGCTCCTCGCGCCTGCCCGGCAAGGTTCTTGAGGACATTGCCGGCAAGCCGGCGCTGCTGTGGTGCCTGGACCGCTGCCGCGCCATAGACGGCATCGACATGGTGGTGTGCGCCGTCCCCCAGGGCCGCGCCGATGACGAGGTAGCCGAACTGGCCATGGATGGCGGCTATTTTGTCACCCGCGGCGACGAGTATGACGTGCTGTCGCGTTACGCCATGGCGGCACGCGAGGCCGGGGCAGAGACGGTGATGCGCATCACCTCGGACTGCCCGCTCATCGATCCGGGCATTTGCGCCGCAGTGCTGGCGCTGCTGCACAGCGAGCAGGTGGACTATGCCTGCAACAACATGCCGCCGCGCTTTCCGCACGGGCTGGATTGCGACGCCTTTCCCGCCGCCCTGCTGTATGAGGCCGAGCGCTGCGCCCGCGACCCTTATGAGCGCGAACACGTCACCCCCTGGCTGCGCCGCCACCGGCGCCTGAGCAAGGCCTGCCTGCGCGGCCCCGGCGGCGGTCTGGAGCGCTTGCGCTGGACCCTTGACCACCCGCAGGACCTGGCGTTTTTCCGCGCTGCCGCAAAAGCCATGGGCAAGGATGCGGCCACGGCCAGCGCCGCGCAATATGCGGCGCTGTGCCTGCGCCGCCCGGATCTGGTGGCGATCAATGCCGGCCAATGCGACGAGGCACGCCTGGAAGATGCCGCGCGCGCGCCCTTGCAGACCGCTCCCTTTGCCCTCTCCCATGCGGCCTGAACGCGCCAGGAGGCGGCCATGAAGGTGCTGATCCTTGGCGGCACGGGTCTTCTGGGGCTGGCGCTTGGGCGCGAGGCCCGGGCGCGGGCACACACGGTCATCACGGCGGCGCGCAGCGGCGCAGACCTCACTTTCGATGCAGGCGATGAGACCGCCCTGCGCAAGGCCCTTGATGACAGCACGGCCGGCCTTGTCATCAATGCCGCCGCCATGGTCAGCCATGCCGCCTGCGAGGCGGACCCGGCCGCGGCCTGGCGCATCAATGCCCGCCCGGCGCGGGTGCTCGCCGACTGGAGCCGCGAAACCGG
>JALWUB010000219.1 GCA_026993275.1 Robiginitomaculum sp.
CACATTGCCGAGGAAAAGGCCGCCGAGCGCAAGGCCCTTGGCCTTGATGCCGCGCAATAGAGGAAAGTCCAATGAGCGAACGCAAGGAAAAATACAAACGGGTCGCCTATTACCATGGCTGCGCCCTAGAAGGCTCAGGCCAGCCCTACAACACCTCGACCCGGGCGATTGGCAAGAAACTGGGCCTGGAACTGGTGGACATCAAGAACTGGAATTGCTGCGGCGCCATGGAGGTCAAGAATATCGACCCGGAAGTGCAGACCTATCTGTCATCGCGGGTGATGTCGCTGGCGCACAACAAGATGGGCCAGGACGTGGTCATGGCGCCCTGCAATGGCTGTTACCACAATCTCAAGAAGGCCGAATACGACATCGTCCACAATGAAAAATCCCGCGAAGTGGTCGAAAAAATTTCCGCCAAGGCCGACCACCCGGCCTATCAGGCAGGCCAGGTCGAAACCATCCATGCCCTGGACTGGATCAAGTTCGGCTATGGCGAGGAAGAACTGAAGGCAAAGATCAAGGGCGGGCTGAAGGGCCTGAAGGTCGCCAATTATTATGGCTGCATGTATACCCGCCCGCGCCATATTTTCCCGGAAAAGGACAAGGGCGGCGATTCGGAAAGCACCTACCGGCCCCATTACATGGATGATCTGCTGGCCATTGCCGGGGCGGTCAATGTGGACTTTCCGCTCAAGACCGCCTGTTGCGGCGGCGCCCACACGCTGTCTGACAGCGACACATCGACCAAGCTGGTGCTGAACATCCTGCAGGCCGCCGAGGCGGCGGGCGCCGAGGTCATCGCCACGGAATGCCCGACCTGTCACAGCGGCCTGGAAATGCACCAGATCCGGGCGCTGAAACGCCTGTCGACGCACACCAATGTCAAGATCGTCTATTTCACCCAATTGCTGGGCCTGGCGCTGGGCCTGAGCCCGCGAAAAGTGGGCATTCAGGAAAACATTTCCGACTCCATCCCCCTGTTCAAGGCCAAGAAGATCGCATGAGGAGCATCGCCGATATCGGCAAGGCGCTGGATGCGCCCCTGCCCGCCAACGACCCGGTGGCGGCGGCGCGCTTTCTGCTGGGCACGGGCGAAGAGACTCTCGAGCACTGGCTGCTGGCCCACGGGCAAACGCCCACCGATGCCCTGAAAGAGGGCTTTCGCATCCTGGCCCTGCACCGCCAGGGCGCCAAGGGTGACCCCAGCTTCAATGCCTGCCGCGAAACCGCGCGCGAACTGGTCTATCACTACAACCTCATCCGTCTTGAGCCGGAGCACGAGGAGACACAGCAGCGCCTGGAGATGATGCGCATGGTGGCGCGGCATCTCTATCTGTTCATCAGCGGCAAAATGGAAGTGTCGGGCCTGGGAGAGTTCTGTTGCTCTTCAAAACCGATCCGGTTAAAGTCCCGGCAAGCCTGATCAGGAAAGGATTCTCACCATGCCAGACGTTCGCGGTTGCCATTTCCCCGAAGATCTTCTCTATGATGTGCCCAATCACATCTGGGTCAAGGATGAAGGCGGCGGCAAGATCAAGCTCGGCATGACCTCGGTGGCCACCGCCATGGCCGGGCAACTGGTGGCCTTCACGCCCAAGAAGGTTGGCCGCAAGGTCAAGCCCGGGCGCTCGGTGGCAACCGTCGAATCCGGCAAATGGGTCGGCCCGGCCAAGTCGCTGGCGGGCGGGGAAGTCATTGCCGTCAATGACGAACTGGTCAAACAGCCGGACCTGGCCAACAAGGATCCTTACGCCTACTGGATGGTCGAACTGCAGGCCGACGATTGGGACAATGTGAAGAAGGAATACACGCCGGGGACGGAAGTCGCCGGTCCCTACGAGGCCAAGATGGAAGAAGACGGCTTCGCCGGGTGTGAATAGCGCCCTACCCGCCGATTCTGCCAATTGAGACCTTTGCCGGCTTCTTGCTTTTCGGCGCGGGCTTGGCCTTGTCGTGGCAATAGATCCTGTATGGCTCTTTCTGCGAGACTATGTTCTTGCCTGATTGCAGGATTTCCACAGCGGCCCAGCCGGTATGATCCGGCCCGGCCTTGCCGGACTTGAGCTTCAGGCCCGGTGCCTTGGGCTTGCCCAGCATGACATTGTAGACGGGCAAGGTCTGCGTTCCCTTCTTGAGCTGTTTTTCCTTGACCGGGCCTGTCCAGCCGCTGCCGAAATAGCGATAGCGCACCGTCATGGACCGGGGCGCCAGAACTTGCGCGGACAGCCGCACCTGGACGGGGCATTTGTGGTAATAGATGTCCGTCGTCTGTTTGCCGCCAAACAGGGTGCTCACCGGGTTCATCTTGACCTTGACCGGCATGACCCGGGGCTTGGGCCCCGCGGGCGGCGTCTTGCCATGGCGCGCGGCGGGTTTGCACACGATATAGGCTGGCGCCTTGGCACTGGCCTTGAGCGTGTTCATTTTCGGCTTTTTCCTGGCCAGCTTGAGCAGCAACTGGCCCGGCGTTGCGGCCCAAAGCGTGGTGCACTGCGCCCGGGCGCTGGCCGTGATGGCGTCATTGACCTTGAGCACGAAGCCATAACGCAGAACATCTTCGCGGCTCTTGCCGCTCTGTTCTGCCCGTGCGGCCAGTTCCGAATTGCACGCCGCAACAGGATCAACACCAATATCGAGACTGCCGAGTTTCTGTTCAACCGCAACGGAGCGCGGCGCGAACCCGCGCACGAGCACACCGGCTTTGCCAAGATCGGCAATGTCATAGACCGTGGCCTTGCTGCCATTGGCCGTGACCCAGCTTCTGACCATGGTCTGCCCCAAGGGGCACACGCCCTCGACCTTCCAGAACTCCCGGGTCGTCCCCAGAAGATCAGATATGCCGGCATAGTGGCCATCCTGTTCGTAAACCTTGATCGTTGCCGCGCTGCCGGGGATGGGTGCCAGATCCCGGCCGTTGAAGGATTTCATTTTTGGCGGAATGGGCTTTACGTGCAGCCCGGCTTTCTTGACCTTGGCGCCTGCGACCGAGGGCGCAGCCAGAAATGAGGCGGCAAGCCCTGCCCGTACAAGATGATTCAATGTGCGTGAGTGGTGCCCTGTCAACATTATCATACCCCCATAAGATTTTGTCTTGCCCTGCAGGATACAGGAATGTGCTCTTTTAGTCACCTTTGATTGAAAACCGCTTGAATGGCCGGTTCATCCTGCATTCATGATGGCAGACCGCCTCTTATGCTTTCCCATTGCCAAGAGCACTCGCCTTGATCAGCGCATGAACCCGGTCTCCGGCAGCCAGTTTCATCGCGCTGGCGGAATGGCTTGTAATGCGCGCCAGCAGCGGTGCGCCATGCAAGTCCAGCACAACATGCACCAGCCCCGGCCCGGGCGCCCCCGGCATGTCACCGCACAGGAGCTTTCTTACCGTCACGGGCACCGCGTTCACGATCGAGCTTGCCACGTCCTGGCGGCTCAGGCTCACATCACTGGCGCGCAGGCGCAGGCGCACCTGGCGGCCCCTGGGCATGGCCCTGCCAGGCACCAGCAGGCACACGCCTGCCACCTCCAGCCGGTTCAGCATGTCTGCCTTGCCGTGGCCCATGGCCGTGGCGGTGAGCACCACGCAGGCATCGGCGCGGGCCGCAAAGGGCAGGCGTTCGTCCAGCAACAGGGTGTTCAGCGGCCCCTGCGCAACCACCGCACCGCCTTGCATGTAGAGCATGAAATCGGCCAGTTGCGTCAGGGTGTCGAAGTCATGGCTGACAAACAGCACGGGCAGTTTCCGCACGGTGCACATCTCTTGCAAGAGCGCCAGCATGCGGTGGCGCGCTTCCAGGTCCAGCGCCAGGAACGGTTCGTCGAGCGCCAGCAGCCGCGGATTGGACAACAGCGCCCGGGCCAGGATCAGTCTCTGTTTCTGCCCCCCCGACAGCGTTCCGGCCGTTTGCGCCATTCGGCCAGCCAGGCCAAAGCGCGCGGCAATCTCTTCCACCGCCGGGCCGCCCGGTGCGCCATGGCGCTGTGCAAATGCCAGATTGGCGCGCACGCTGAGCGGCGCAAACACGTCATCATGCTGGCTGATCCAGGCTATGCGCCGCCGGTGCGCCGGCACGAACACGCCTTCACCCTGCACCACATGACCGGCAATCTCGGCCTCGCCTTGCGCCCGCTCCAGCCCGGCAATGGCGCGCAACAGACTGCTTTTGCCCGCACCGGACGGCCCGGCAATCACGGTCATGCCCGTATCGGGCCAGTCTGCCCTGGCCTTCAGGGCAAAACTGCCCTTGCGCAAGACAAGATGCGCTTTCATGACTGCGCCCCGGGGCGGTTGAGCCAGGAGAAGAACAACAGAATCAGGAAGGCCGTGCCAACAAGGATGGCCGACATCAGATGCGCGGTGGCAAAGTCCAGCCGTTCCACCGCATCAAAGACGGCGATGGAAGCCACCCGCGTGCGCCCGGCAATGTCGCCGCCAATCATCAGCACCACGCCAAACTCGCCAAGGGTATGGGCAAAGCCCAGCACGGCAGCGCTCGCCATGCCGCGCCTGGCCAGCGGAATCGCCAGAGCGGCAAAGCGCGCCCAGGGCCCGGCACCGAGGCTGGCGGCGCTGTCCAGCAGGCTTTGCGGAATCGCCTCAAAGGCGCCTTGCACCGGGCGCAGCACAAAGGGCAGGGAAAACACCACCGAGCCCGCCACCAGGCCCCAGAAGGAAAACACCAGATGCAGCGGCGCCAACGGCCCCTTTGGCCCCAGCAGCAACAGAAGATAAAAGCCCAGCACCGTCGGCGGCAGCACCAGCGGCAGGGTCAGGATGGCTTCGGCAAAGACCCGCCACGGGCTGCGCCAGCGCGCCAGGGCCCAGCCCAGCGGCACGCAGGCAAGAAGCAGGATCAGTGTCGTCACGCTGGCCAGTTTCAGGCTCAGCCATAGCGGTGTGAGGACCTCTGCCATCTTCATGGCCGCTGATACCCGGCCTGGTGCAAGACAGGGTCCAGCGCCCTGCCCTGCAGCACATCCATCAGACAGCGGGCGGCCGGGCGCGCATTCAGCAGCAGGGCCCGGGTGGGCACCTGCTTATACCAGTCCGCTGGAATGGCGCGCCATTGTGCCGGGTCCGCCCCGGCGGCGCGCACCAGTGACAATGGCGCCAGCGCCGCTTGCGCCGCACCGCTGGCCGCAAGGGAAAAGGCCTGCGCCGCGCTTTGCCCATAGACCCGGCGCGCCGGGCCGGGCCAGCCTGGACGCCCGGCCATGTGCACCAGTGCCTGCTTGGCCGCGGCGCCATAGGGCGCCACCCTGGGGCGCGCCAGCGCCAGCACGTCCCAGTGCCGCGCAATCCCTGCCGGTGCATAGAGCACAAGCGGGCTCTGGCCGATGGACGCGCTGGCGTGCACCCGCCGGGCCCGCGCCAGGCGTTCTGGCACGTCCTCTCCTGCGGCAATGAGCACATCATAAGGCGCGCCATGGAGAACCTGCACGGCGAGACTGCCGCTGGAGCCGGAACTGAACTGCAAGGGCACGCCGCATTCATGCTGGACGAGCGCGCCGATCTGTTCGGCAACCGGGCGGAAGCTGGAGGCCGCCGCCAGGCGCAAGGGCTGCACGGCCGCATCCTTGCGGCCGCAGCCGCCAAGGATGGCGGCACCTGCCAGCAGCAGCGCCAGGCAGACCTTCATGCCGTCGCCTTGCCCGGGCGGAAATCCTTGACATTGACCTCGATGACAAAGTCACCCTGGTCAAACTGCCCCCTGATGCCGTCTTTCAGCGGCTCCGTGGCCAGTTTTTGCGCGTCCTCCGGGCTGATGTAAAAGACAAAATTCGCCGCCATGGGATCAAAGGAGAACTGCGGCGCCGCCAGCCCCTCCGCCGTGCCAATGGCCAGAGTATAGCTTGCGCCGCCAGGCAGCTTGACGGTTTCGCTGATCGCCCCTTCCGCCGCCAGGGTCTGCGCTTCCGCACGGCTCAGGCGGCAGGACACCAGCCCCAGTTCCAGCTTGATTTTCATACGACTGCCTCCCTGCTCTGGCACCAGCGCCGCAAGTGTTCCGGGGTGTTGAGATTGATCCAGTCGTCATCCGGCACCGCATCCGCCGGCAGAACGCGCACGTCCAGCCCCGCGAGGAAGGCGCGAATGGAGAGATCCGCATCTGGCGCCTGCAAGAGAGCGTCCAGACGCGCTCTTATTTCATCAGTCACCGCCAGCTTCAGCGGCAGGGTGTGGCCTGTATAATGAGCTGCCGCACCGGGCGCCTGGCCCAGCCTGCGCAGGGTTTGCGGGCGCAGGCCCGGCATGTCCACCGGCACCGCCAGCAGCGCCGCGGCCCCCGCCGCATGGCCGAGCGCCGCATGCAGGCCCGCCAACGGCCCCTTGCCGGGATAGCGGTCGGCTATGCCGCCCGGCCCCGAAAGCAG
>JALWUB010000220.1 GCA_026993275.1 Robiginitomaculum sp.
GAGTGCCCTGCCACCCCCTTGAGCCTGGTGCCGAGCCATGCTCTTGTATCGGCCAAAGCGCAAAGCGCGCTGTATTTGCCAAGGGGAGAGAGATTGTGGCTGTAACCGACAGCCCGGCGCCAGGCACCGGGTCACACGATACTTCGTTTTTTGGTCACCCGCGCGGGCTGGCGATTCTGTTCCTGACAGAAATGTGGGAGCGGTTTTCCTATTACGGCATGCGCGGCCTGCTGATCATCTATCTGACCCAGCATTTTTTGTTTTCCGATGAACGCTCGGCGCTGATTTATGGCGCCTATGTGTCGCTGGTCTATGTCATGGCGATTTTTGGCGGCGCCCTGGCTGACCGCTATCTGGGCCAGCGCAAGGCCGTCACCTTTGGTGCCATCTTGCTGGTCATGGGCCATTTCGGCATGGCCTTTGAAGGCTCCGGCTCAAAGGAAATCATGACCTATAACGGCCATGAATACCAGCTGACCCTGATCGGCAGGGGCGGCGATGCCATTCCGATCGTCAAATCGGAGCACGGCCAGTCAAGAATTTCCTTTGATGACAACGCCACGACAATGCTGGTCGAGGACCCGGAGGCTGTCGGCCTGCCCGCGCAAATCCCGACGGATGCCTACACAACCAGAAAAATCCAGGAACCGTTCTTTGTTGGCATCCTCTATCTCTCGCTGGCGCTGATCATTGCCGGGGTCGGGTTCTTGAAGGCCAATATCTCGACCATTGTCGGCGATCTTTACGGCCTGCATGATGTGCGCCGCGATTCCGGCTTCACCATCTTTTACATGGGCATCAATCTGGGCGCCTTCATGGCCTCGCTGACCGCGGGCACGCTGGGCATTGTCTATGGCTGGAAATATGGCTTTGGCCTGGCCGGAATCGGCATGCTGGCCGGATTGCTGACCTTCGTGACATTTCAGCCCTTGCTGGAAGGCCGGGCCGAGCCGCCGGATCCGCAAAAGCTCAAGCAAAAGGTCTTTGGCCCCATAAACGTCGAGTGGGCCTGCTATTCCTCGGCGCTGCTGATCATGGCGGTGGCAATCGCGCTGATCATGAATCCGGGCCCCGCGGCCAAGCTGATGGGCGCCACTGGCGTCATCATGTTCATTTTCCTGATGGGATACAGCTTCGTGAAACTGCAGGGCAAGGAGCGCACGCGCATGTGGGCGGCGATTTATTTTGCCCTGGCGCAAATCCCGTTCTGGTCGCTGTTCGAACAGGCCGGCTCGTCGCTCAATCTGTTTACAGACCGCCTGGTTGACCGCCACTTTTTTGGCTGGTCGGTGCCCGCGCCGGTGTTTCAGTCGCTCAATGCCGGGTTCATTTTCATCTTCGCGCCGATTTTCGCCTGGATGTGGATCTGGATGGCCAAGCGCAAGATCGAGCCCTCGACGCCGGTGAAATTCTCCATCGGCGTGCTGTTCGTCGGCCTGGGCTTTCTGGCTCTGGTGGCGGGCATGAAAACCACCGGCCCCGGCGCGCTGACGCCGGTCATTTTCATTTTCCTGATCTACTGGATTCACACCATGGGCGAGCTGATGCTCTCGCCGGTGGGACTTTCGGCGATGACCAAGCTGGCGCCTGCGCGCGCCGCCGGGCTGGTGATGGGCACCTGGTTTCTCTACACGGGCCTCTCCAATTCGCTGGCCGGGGTCATAGCCGCCAGCACCGGCGCCGAGACCATTGGCGGCAAGATTGTCGATGCTGTCGCAGCCAAGGCCACCTATGAACACGTCTATACCAATGTCGCCTATGTGGCGATCGCCATAGCCGTGTTCATGTTCGTGATCTCGCCGGTCATCAAGAAATGGATGCAGGGGCGCTGAGCGAAGCGGCGTGATGGACTCACAACGCCCCTGAATGATCTTGAGGGGGCGTCCTGTCCGGCACCCGGCTGCCGCCTTTTGGAACAGCATGCGAGCGGAGCACAGTCATGCGCAGCATGGGGGTTTTTGGCCTCGGCGCCTTCGGGCAATTGCTGGTGCGGCATTTGCGGCCCCATTTTGCCCTGTCGGCCTGTGATCCGGCAGCGCACGCACACACCTTTGCCACCCGCGAGGGGCTGGACCTGGTTCCAGTTGAGGCTTGCGCCCGCGCCGATTATGTCGTTCTGGCGGTGCCGGTCTTGCAGATCGGCCCGGTGGCGCGGGCCATTGCGCCGCATGTGCGCCCCGGCGCCACCATCATCGACGTGGCTTCGGTCAAGCTGGGTCCGGCGCAGCAGATGGCGGCGGCGCTGCCCGCCCATGTGCGCATTGTCGGCACCCATCCCCTGTTTGGCCCGCAAAGCGCCGCCCAGGGCATTGACGGGCTGAAAATCGCGCTCTGTCCGGTGCGCGGCGCCGGGCCCGGGCGGCTGCGCCGGATGCAGGCCTTCTTGCAGGAGCAGCTGCATCTGGATGCCTTCATCAGCGATGCGGACAGCCATGACCGGGACATGGCCATTGTCCAGGGCCTGACCCATCTGATCGCGCGCGTGCTCGACGACATGGAGCCCTTGCCGCGGCGGCAGACGACGCTCAGCTTTGATTATCTGCTCAAGGCCATGGAACTGGTGCGCGGCGATTCAGAAGAGCTGTTCCGCGCCATCGAGCGTGAAAACCCCTATGCGGCGCAGGTGCGCCAGCGCTTTTTCACGCTCACGGAAGCCTTGCGGGCGGCGCTGCGCGAACAGCCGGCGAAGGACACCCCTCATGATTGATTGCGGGCGCGCTCATAGCGCTCTTGCGCCTCCAGCCACCGGGTTTCCACCTCGTCAATGCGTGCCAGGGCGCGGCTGCGCTTCTGATTGAAGGCGATGGCCTGTTCCGGGTCGCGTTCATAAAGCGCAGGCTTGGCCAGAGCCGCATCGATCTGCGCAATGCCGGTGCGCAAACGCTCCAGCTCCGCTTCCAGCCGTTCAATGTCCCGGCGCAGGGGCGCCAGCCTTTCCCGCCGCGCCGCCTGGCGCTGGCGCTTGGCCAGAGCCGCCTGCTGCTTTTGCGGCGGCGGCGCCTTGCGCTCGCGCTCGCTCATCTGGCGGCGGTAATCGTCCATGTCGCCATCATAGACCTGCACCGTGCCGTCCCGGACAATCCACAGCCGGTCTATGCTGCGCTCGATCAGAAAACGGTCATGGCTGATCAGCAGCACCGCCCCCTCATAGGCATCCAGCGCATCGGCCAGCGCGGCGCGGCTGTCCATGTCCAGATGATTGGTCGGCTCATCAAGGATCAGCAAATGCGGGCCGTCAAAGGCAATCAGATTCAAGAGCAGCCGCGCCTTCTCGCCGCCGGACAGATCCCCCACCGGCGTTTCCGCCTGCGCCGCCCCCAGGCCGAAACGGGCGAGCCGCGCCCGGCGCTGGGCCTCCGTGGCCTCCGCCATGCGGGCGCGCACATGGGCATAGGGCGTCTCCTGGGGGTTCAGCGCATCGAGCTGGTGCTGGGCGAAATAGGCCACCTGCATGCGCTTGTGGTGCTTCATGCGCCCGCTCATGACCTGCAGCCTGCCGGCCAGCAGTTTGGCAAAGGTGGACTTGCCCTGGCCATTGCGGCCCAAAAGCGCAATGCGGTCATCCGGGTCGATGGCCAGGTTCAGATTGTCCAGCACCGGCTTGCCGGGCACATAGCCGGTGCTGGCGTTTTCAAGGCGGATCATGGGCGGCGTCATCGGCCGCTCTGGCCCGGGCAGATCAAAAGGCGCCACCGGGTTTTCCACCAGGGTGGCGATGGGGCGCATTTTTTCCAGCCGCTTGATGCGGCTTTGCGCCTGGCGCGCCTTGGACGCCTTGTAGCGGAAGCGGTCAACAAAGGCCTGCAAGTGGCGGCGCTCGTCCTCCTGGCGCTTGCGCAGGGCCATGTCCAGGCGCTGGCGTTCGGCCAGCTGTTTCTCGAAGGAATCATAGCCGCCCTCAAAGAGCGTGATCTTGCCGCCGCGCAAATGCGCAATCTGGTGCACGGCGGTGTTGAGCAGGTCGCGGTCGTGGGAGACGATCAGGGCCGCGCCGGGATAGCGCTTCAGATGCGTCTCCAGCCAGATCGCCCCTTCCAGGTCGAGATAATTGGTCGGCTCGTCCAGAAGCAGCAGGTCCGGCCTGGCAAACAGCATCGCCGCCAGCGCCGCGCGCATGCGCCAGCCGCCGGAAAAATTCTCGCAGGGCTGACGCTGCTCTTCCGCCGAAAAGCCAAGGCCGTGCAGAATCGTCCCGGCGCGCGCTTCGGCCGAATAGGCGCCAATATCGGCCAGGCGGGTCTGAACTTCCGCGATCTTGTGCGGATCCGTCTCATGCTCTGCTGCGTCCAGCAAGGCGGCCCGTTCGGTGTCCGCCGCCAGCACGAAATCCATGATCGATTGCGGCCCGCCCGGCGCTTCCTGATCGACGGCGCCTAGCCGCGCGCCCTTGCGCAGGCGCACCTCGCCGCCGAGCGGCTCCAATTCGCCCTTGATGATGCGTAAAAGCGTGGATTTGCCGGTGCCATTGCGGCCCACCAGCCCCAGCCGGGTGCGCGGCCGCAGGGCAAAGCTGACATTGTCGATCAGCAATCGCCCATCCACGCGGCAGCTTAAATTATTGATGTGCAGCATGAGGGAGGCCTGGCTGGCGATGGAGGTGCGCCGCATATAGCGGCTTTGCGCGCCATTGCAAAAGCACAGGCTGCACAAACGCGGGCGGGCAGGCCTTCACAGGCGCTGGGGGCGCTGCTATAGGCGCGCCAAACTCATCAGAACAGGACAGCCCATCATGGCCATGCAACGCACATTCTCCATCATCAAACCCGACGCCACGGCGCGCAACCTCACCGGCGCCATCAATGCCAAGATCGAGGGCGCAGGCCTGCGCATCATTGCGCAAAAGCGCATCCGCATGAGCCGCGAACAGGCCGAAGGCTTTTACGCGGTGCACAAGGACCGGCCGTTCTTCAAGGACCTGGTCGAGTTCATGATTTCCGGCCCGGTGGTGGTGCAGGTGCTGGAAGGCGAAAACGCCATTGCCAGATACCGCGAGGTCATGGGCGCCACCAATCCCGCCGAAGCGGCGCCGGGCACCATCCGCAAGGAGTTCGCGCAAAGCATCGAGGCCAATTCGGTGCACGGCTCGGACGCCCCGGAAACTGCGGCGCAGGAAATCCCGTTCTTTTTCACCGAAGAGGAAATCACCGGCTGAGCCAGCCGCGAAAGTGTGATAAGACGGGCTGGCGCAACATTGAAGAGGCACGGACATGAGCACCACACCCACCCGCGGCAAAATCTTTGACGACATGCCCGCCACCATGGGCAATACGCCGCTGGTGCGCCTGTCGCGGCTGGCCGAAGCCAGGGGCGCCAAGGCGGAGATTCTCGCCAAGCTGGAGTTTTTCAACCCGCTGGCCTCGGTCAAGGACCGCATCGGCGTCGCCATGGTCGATGACCTGGAAGCGCAAGGGGCGCTCAAGCCCGGCGGCGTCATTGTCGAGCCAACCTCGGGCAATACCGGCATTGCGCTCGCCTTTGTCGCGGCTGCGCGCGGCTACCGGCTGATCCTGACCATGCCGGAAAGCATGTCGGTGGAGCGGCGCAAAATGCTCACCCATCTGGGCGCCGAGATCGTCCTCACGCCAGCCGCCGAAGGCATGCAGGGGGCGCTGGACAAGGCCGACGAAATTGTTGCCAAGACGCCGGGCGCAGTGCTGGCGCGGCAGTTCTCCAACCCGGCCAACCCGGCCATTCATGAGCGCACCACGGCCGAAGAGATCTGGACCGATACCGGCGGCACGCTCGATGCCTTTGTTGCCGGGGTCGGCACTGGCGGCACCATTACCGGCGTCGCGCGCACCCTGAAGCCGCGCCTGCCGGACTTGCGCATTGTCGCGGTGGAACCCGCCGAAAGCCCGCTGCTGGAAGGCGGCGATCCGGGCCCGCACAAGATCCAGGGCATTGGCGCCAATTTCATTCCGGACAATCTCGACCGCTCACTGGTCGATGAAGTCATCGCCGTCTCCTCCGAAGAGGCCTTTGACACCGCCCGCCTCGCCGCCCGGCTGGAGGGCCTGCCCTGCGGCATTTCCTCTGGCGCGGCGCTGCACGCCGCCCTGAAACTGGCCGCAGACGACAGCATGGCCGGCAAACGCATTGTTGCCATCGTCCCCAGCTTCGCCGAGCGCTACCTCTCCACGCCCTTGTTCGAGGGGGAATAGGGCGCGCTGCTATTCAGGCAGGCGTTTGACATATCCCGGCATGACCGCCTTGAACCGTTTCATGTTTTCCAGCATCCAGCGATGGATGTGCGGCCATGAGTCCACGCTGCTCGTATCAAAGGCCTTGCTTGTGCCGATATTGGCATATTTCAGGCCCGGCCGCTCGTCCCAGGTCAGGGCAAGCCCCAATGCCTTTTCTATGGCGT
>JALWUB010000221.1 GCA_026993275.1 Robiginitomaculum sp.
CCAGCAAATACCGCAATGCCGGGCAGACCTGTGTCTGTGCCAACCGCATTCTGGTGCAGGACGGCATTCATGACGCCTTTGCGCAAAAGCTCGCCGACGCGACGGCCAAACTGCTGGTTGGCCGCGGCGAGCAGGCCGGCGTGCAAATCGGCCCGCTGATCAATGAGGCGGCCTTGCGCAAGGTCGAGGCGCTGATGGAAGACGCCGTCGCCAAGGGCGCGCGCATCATCACCGGCGGCGGCAAGCATGAGGAGGGGGCGCTGTTCTTTACGCCTACGGTGATCGCCAATGTCGGTCCGGAGATGGAGATTGCCCGCACCGAAATCTTCGGCCCGGTGGCGGCGCTGCGGCGGTTTTCCGATGAGGCCGAGGCGCTCAGGCTGGCCAATGAAACGCCGTTTGGCCTGGCCGCCTATTTCTACGCCCGCGACATGGGCCGGATCTGGCGCGTCATGGAGGGGCTGGAAAGCGGCATTGTTGCCGTCAATACCGGCCTGTTTACCTCGGAGGTCGCGCCCTTTGGCGGCGTCAAGCAATCCGGGATCGGCCGCGAAGGCTCCAAATACGGCATTGACGAGTATATCGAGATCAAGAACGTCTGCCTGGCCGGGTTGTAAAAAAAAGGCGGGCAGCCCGCAGGCGCCCGCCAGATGCACAGAAAAACCAGTGCCTTTCGGCACGCGCCTTACGGTTTCAGGCGATCATAGGTCGTGCGCGCAATCGCCATCAGCGATGCCGCGGCGAGCAGGCCCGCATAGCTGGCCCAGATGGCCGTCAGATAGGAGCCGATCGCCGGGATGCTGCCCCAGGCGGCATTGCCGGCAGCAAGAAAAATGGCTGCGACAATCAAGCCAAGGCGGTGGTCCTTATCAACGAAGAAGCCGCCAACAAGGCCGAGCACGGCAATAATGGCCGCATCATAACCGGTGTCTATAAACGCCAGAACGATCGCGGCCAGAACACCAATGATCCAGATAATTTTTGCAGTAGACATGTAAACCTCCCCAGATTTTCTACCCCAAACGCGCTGTTCTCTGGTTTTTATGAACGCGTTCGTTTCATTCCTTGCCCATATCCGCAGGCTTGGCAAGCCCGCCAGGGACGAATTTTCCCGAAATTGGTCCAATTGGCCGGTCAAACATGATTGCATGGATCATCCATGCAATTCCAGGATGTTGCGCGGCTTTGAGAGAACGGGTTTCGAGCGATTCAGAAAGCGCCGTGCCCAGGCGCACATGCGCCCTCCTTCCCGGCCAGCCTGCCCTGCACAAGCGAGGGCCGGGACAGGCTCTGACCGTCTCCCCACCGGGAGGACGGGAACGCGCGAGCACTTCTCATGGTGAGCAACGCCGAACCATGAAGGATGCCCCGCCTTCACTCTGCATTATTACGCAGAGTTAAGGCAAAACCACAAAAGCGCCACATTTCGGTCGCGAACGCGCCGCATCCGCCCACCATCTTGCACAGGTCGGTTCGGTGCAGCATCAACGCCCGCCCTGGTTTCCAGACAGCCCCCCCAGCC
>JALWUB010000222.1 GCA_026993275.1 Robiginitomaculum sp.
CCGAGGCCTGCCGGGCGCTCGATTTTCCGGTCGTTTCGGGCAATGTCTCGCTCTATAACGAGACCGCAGGCCGCGCCATTCCGCCAACCCCGGCCATAGGCGGCGTCGGGCTGCTGGACGATGCGGCCAGGGCCATTGGCTATGACGGCGCGCAGGCAGGCGATGTGCTGGTGCTGATTGGCCGCAGCCAGGGCTGGCTGGGCGCATCGCTGGTCTTGCGGGAGCTGGAAGGGCGCGAAGAGGGGGCGCCGCCGCCGGTCGACCTGGCGATGGAGCGCAAGGCCGGGACATTTGTGCGCACGCTCGTTGGCAAAGGCCGGGTGCATGCGGTGCATGACCTCAGTGATGGCGGTCTCGCCTGTGCTGCGGCGGAAATGGCGCTGGCCAGCGGCCAGGGCATGGCCCTGCGCGGCCATGGCGATTTGCCCGCCCTTGCCTGGTTCTTTGGCGAGGATCAGGGGCGTTATGTGCTGGCGGTGGCGCCAGAGCAGGCGCAGGCCGTGCTGGCCGACGCCCGGGCCGCGGGGCTTCAGGCCGAAACGGCCGGTGATGTGGGCGGCGATGCCATCAGGCTGGCGGACGCGGTTTTGCCCCTTGACCTGTTGCGGCAAAAGCATGAAGGCTGGCTGCCCGGTTACATGGAGGCGTGAACATGGCGATGCAGGCAGAAGAGATCAAGGCCATGATTGTCGAGGCGATTCCGGATGCGCAGGTCGAGATCACGGACCTGGCCGGTGATGGCAATCATTATCAGGCGCGGGTGCTCAGCCCCGCCTTTGCCGGGCTCAGCCGGGTGCGCCAGCACCAGATGGTCTATGCGGCCCTGAAAGGCAAGATGGGAGGGGAGCTGCATGCCCTGGCTCTGGAAACAGCCGCGCCATAGTCGCGCCGCCGGAGCCGTTCTTGTTTGAGCGCCCGCCCGCCTTCAGCCGCCTCGGCTTTGGCGTTGCCGGGCCCCATGGCACGCCGCTGGTCTCAAGAGGGGCGACAAGCACGCTGATCCAGGCGGCCCTGGCAGGTGGCATCACGGTGTTCGATACAGGGCCGTCCTATGGCCGCGGTGAAGCCGAACGCCGCCTTGGCGCCGCGCTCGCCGGGCATGGCCGCAGCACAGTCTTCATCAGCACCAAGGCAGGCATTGGCGAAGACAAGAGCCGGGATTTTTCAGCCGCTTCCATACAAGCCTCCCTGCGGCGCTCCTTGCAAAGACTGCGCAGCGATTATGTCGATGCGCTCTATCTGCATGGCCCGGCGCCAGCGGAACTGACGCCGCAGCTGTTGCAGGCCCTGCGCGATGAGAAGGCCAGCGGCCGGGTGCGCCATCTGGGCATAGCCGGGCGCGGCAGCGAGATCGATGCGGCTCTGGAAACGGGTCTGTTTGATCTGCTGATGGCGCCCGTGCACACAGGCCTGGCGCAGGATGATCTGGACCGGCTGCATGCGGCGCGAAAGGCGGGCATTGGCATTGTCGCCATTGAGGTTCTCAGCGGCGCCAGCGCCGGCCTGCGCTGGCCGCGCTCGGCGGCGGATGTGTGGTATAGCGCCAGAGCCCTGCGCCAGCGCAAGCTGGCCCCGCCGCGGCAGCCGGCCCGCCAGGCCCTGCGTCATGCCCTGACCCAGGGCCTGGCAGACTGTGTCATGATCTCGACCACACGGGCCAAACACCTGCAAGACGCACTGCACACGCTTGACGAAAGCCAGCACAATGCCTAGCTCTTTATACTCATTCCAGACAAAAGGATTGCCGCCATGACCGATCAGGCCGTTTTGGACCACATCAAGAAGACCGTCGAGGACAATGATGTCGTCTTGTACATGAAGGGCACGCCGGTCTTTCCGCAGTGCGGCTTCTCCTCCATGGCGGTCAAGATTCTTGAAATCACCGGCGTGCCCTTCAAGGCCGAAAATGTTCTCGAGGACATGGCCGTGCGCGAGGGCATCAAGGAATACGCCCAATGGCCGACCATTCCGCAACTCTATGTCAAGGGCGAGTTCATCGGCGGCAGTGACATCATGCGTGAAATGTTTGAAAGCGGCGAACTCAAGGCGCTGCTGCGCGAAAAGGGCGTGCTGTCTGACGCCGCCTGAAGGCAGCCGTGCCAGTGGCAATAAAAAAGGGGCCCTGCAGGGGCCCCTTTTCTGTATTTGCATGCTGCGCGGGTCAGGAGGTGTAGAATTCGACCACCAGATTGGGCTCCATGCGCACCGGGTAGGGCACATCGGCCAGTTCCGGCACGCGCAGATAGGTCGCCGCCATGGTCTTGCCATCGACTTCGACATAATCGGGCAGGTCGCGCTCGGGGCTTTCCAGCGCTTCCAGGACCAGCGCCATGGAGCGCGATTTTTCCCGCACCTGAATGACATCGCCGGGCTTGCAGCGATAGCTGGGAATGTTGACGCGGCGGCCATTGACCGTGACATGGCCATGATTGACGAATTGCCGCGCGGCAAACACGGTGGGCACGAACTTGGCCCGGTACACCAGTGCATCCAGGCGCGATTCCAGCAGCCCGATGAGGTTTTCGGCGGTGTTGCCCTTCATGCGCTGGGCGAGGCCATAAATGTTGCGAAACTGCTTTTCGGTGATGTTGCCGTAATAGCCCTTGAGCTTTTGCTTGGCCATCAGTTGCTGGCCAAAGTCCGACATTTTGGTTTTGCGGCGCTGGCCGTGCTGGCCGGGGCCATAGGAGCGCTTGTTGACCGGGCTTTTCGGGCGGCCCCAGATGTTTTCACCCATGCGGCGGTCGATCTTGTATTTCTGTGTATGGCGTTTGGACATGGCTGTCCCTTTCACCTGTCGCGGTCCGGCGCCCTGTCTGTGCAGGGCGCGATTGCAACGGCGGACTCGCGGCTTCCCGTCATGCAGCGCCGGTGCAGGGCACGGGCGCAATGGCGGCGGAACATAGCGCCAGCCGCGCTCTTGTCAATGCGCTCTGTGCGCTATCAGGCCGCGGCCGTGGACTCTTGCGTGGATTTGCGCAGTTTCCAGAACCGCAAAATCCGGTCGGCCGTGCTTTTGCTGATTTCGTCATACATCCGGCCAAGCGCCTTGATGGCCGAAATGTCATTGGTGCCGTCCTTGTTCATCAGCACCACCAGGGTGGCAAACAGGTCCCTTGGCAGGCCGCTGGCCTTGCAGACAATGGCGACGGCTTCGGTCTTGCCTGGCTCCCAGATGCGCCGCGCCGTCTCGAAATCAAGACCGGTCAGTTCGGCGAAGGCGAGATAGAAATGGGTCAGCTTGTTGTTGCGCGCCAGTTCAGCCAGCAAGACCGGGGTCAGCTGTTTGCGCAGTTTCCTCGCCTTGATGAAATGGCTGGCCTCTTCAAAATCGTCAGGACGATCCCCCTTGCCGCAAATCGTCTTCCTGGCCTCGGCAAAGGCGCGGTCCAGCTCTTCCCTGGGGATGGCGGCATTGCGCTCGATGATGCGCTGGCGCAGCTGCTCCTCGACAAAGAAATACATCTCGTTCATCAGGTCCGGCGGCAGGGCCTTGTGGTTGACCAGCGGGGCTTGCAGGGCCTTTTCGGTTTCGGACTTGCTGACCAGGGTTTCCATGGACTGGCGTGAAAACCGCGCGCCCTGATTCTGGGTCAGGGCCACCAGGGTTGGCGTATCGGCCCTGGCGACAATGGCGCCGGTCACGCTTTCGCTCAGGCTTTTGCGGGCGCCGATGGCACGCATGTGCTCTTGCCCGCGATTGCCGATGATCCGCTTCAGGGCCTCGTCATCCAGCACCGGGGAATGGCGCAAAACGGGCGCGGATACGTCAATTTCATCGTCGGCCAGCTGATGGATCAGACCGGCAGGGGCGTTGTCGGCATGGGCAAAGCGCAGGGCGATTTCCTTGCGGATTCCGGCATCCATCTCGCGGGTGATGGTGCTGAGGATTTCGTCAAAGTCCTTGTCCGTGGCCTCGCTGTGCCCGGTATTTGAGTCAAAGAACATGTCCGTGACTTCGCGCAGCAGTTCACGCCGGCGGGCGCTGGACTTTTCCCGGGCCAGTTCTGTCAGGCGTTCAAATGGATTGCTGTGTGCGCTCATCATGCCAAATCGCGGTCTTGTCCGGATACCCTTCAAGCGGATCATGCCACAAACGCGCTTAAGGAAGCCTCAACACGCCTGCGTTTTTTGGTGTGCCGGTGCAATCGCACCGCGGGATTCAGCGCTGCCGGCTGGCTTTGGCAAATTCGGCTTGCAGGCTGGTGTAGAATGCAGCCAGCTTTTCGTCTTCGTCAGAGCGCAAATGCGGCGCTGGCGCCCTTAAGCGGTGAAAGCGGTGCCCTTTCATGGCCTGGCTCATGACATTGTGCCAGATTTGCGCGGGCAAATCGCCGCCCGTGACCCGTTTCATCGGGCTGTTGTCATCATTGCCGACCCAGACCCCGGCGATATAGTCCGGCGTGAAGCCGACAAACCAGGCATCGCGCCAGTTCTGGCTGGTGCCGGTTTTGCCTGCGGCCTGCCAGCGCCCGGGCAGCGCCGCCTTGCGCCCTGTGCCAGCCAGCACAACCTCCTGCATCAGTGTGCTCATTTTCCGGGCCATGGCCCTGGGATACACCCGCACCGGCTTGATGGCCGGGCGTTCGTACAAGACCTGGCCGCTCACGGTCTCGATCTTGCTCACCAGAAAGGACGGGGTGAACAGGCCGTCATTGGCAAAGACGCCATAGGCTCGTGTCAGCTCCAGCAGATTGACCTCCTGGGCACCCAGGGCAATGGACGGCAGGGCGGCGAAATCCTCGCGGATGCCAAAGCGCTTGGCCAGGTCAATCACCGCCGCGGGCGAGATTTCCTCGGTCAGCTGCACGGCAACGGTATTGATCGAGCGCTTGAAGGCGTCGCGCAAGGTGACCCGGCCACGATAGCCGCCGCCATAGTTTTTCGGTCTCCAGCCCTTGATCCTCACCGGCTCGTCATAACGGACAGAGTCAAAACCGATGCCTTTTTGCAATGCCGCGGCAAACACAAAGGCCTTGAAGGCAGAGCCGGGCTGCCGTTTGGCCTGCACCGCCCGGTTATACTTGCTGGATGCGTAGGCGCGTCCGCCGGTCAGCGCCCGGATGGCGCCGCCGGGGCTCAGAATGACAATGGCGCCTTGAGAAACCTTGAGGGCCTTGCCCTTCTTGTCCAGCATTGCGGCAAGTTCCGTATTGGCGATGTCCTGGACCTTGCGGTCAATGGTGGTGGTGATCACCAGATGCGCGGATTTGCCGCCAACAAGCGCCGCCGCTTCGCGGGCAGCCATGTCATAGACATAGCCATAGTCTGCATCGGCGGGCGGCAGATGCAGCTTGGGCGGATGGGCCAGCGCCTCGCGGGCTTGCTCCGCGGTGATGAAGCCGGCCTTGCGCATGGCCTTCAGCACCAGATTGGCCCTGGCCTGGGCGGCCGCGCGATTCTGGTTTGGCGCCAGCCGGCTCGGCGCCTTGGGCAAGGCAGCCAGCAGTGCCGCCTCAGGCAGGGTCAATGCCGCGGCCGGTTTGGAAAAATAGCGCTGCGCCGCCGCCTCGATGCCATAGGCGCCGTCGCCCAGATATGTCCGGTTCAGATAGAGTTGCAGGATCTGCACCTTGCCAAGGCGCTTTTCCAGGCGCGTTGCCAGCCACATTTCCTGGACCTTGCGCCTGATCGTTTGCTCGGGTGTCAGGAACAGCTGCTTGACCAATTGCTGGGTGATGGTCGAGCCGCCCTGCACGGTGTGCCCGGCGCGCAAGTTGGAAATGGCGGCGCGCACCAGGGCGCGCCTGTCTATGCCATGATGGTCAAAGAACTTCTGGTCTTCTATGGCCAGAAAGGCCTTTGGCACATAATCCGGCAAGTCACCGAGCTTGACCGGGTGTCCGATATGCGGGCCGCGTGTGGCCAGCACGGCGCCATCCTTGTCCAGAAACACCATGGAGGGCGGCCGGTTGGCGACCAGAAGCTGGTCCATGTCCTTGGGCAAGGCGGGCATGCCGGCAAAGAAATAGCGCCAGCCCATGAAACCCGCCGCCAGCGCCGCCAGCAGCACCAGCAGGAGCGCCGCCATGGCCCAGCGCAGGCGGGCTTTGCGCGTCTTGTCCTGGGAGCTGAGAATATCGGCGCGAAAAGCTGGCATGGCTCAGCGGGACCATCTAGAAGAGGCGGCAATGTGACGAGATGCCAGCATAATGATGCCCTTGTATAAAACCACCCCATACTGGCGCAGCAAATCCCTTGAAGAGATGACCCACGCAGAATGGGAGGCGCTGTGCGACGGCTGTGGCAAATGCTGCATGATCCGCTTGCAGGATGAAGACGGCGGCACCGTGGAAGACACCAATGTCGCATGCCGGCTGTTTGATGGCGAGAGCTGCCGCTGCACCGATTATGCCCATCGCTGC
>JALWUB010000223.1 GCA_026993275.1 Robiginitomaculum sp.
TCAGGCCCGCCGCTAGATTGCGCCGCACTTGAGGGGCTGATCAGCTTTGCCGGGGCCTTGCCTTATGACCAAGAAGCATGACCTGCCCAAAGCCTCAGCAGAACTGGAGCATCTTGCCGGACGGCTGCAGGCGCAGCGTGAACAGGCCGAAAGGGAGGCCCAGGCGCGGCGCACCGCCACCGAGGCCATGGGCGGCGGCTTTCGAATTGCAGTTGACATGCTGGCAGCACTGGCGGTGGGTACAGGATTGGGTTATATGGCCGACCGGATGTTTGGCACCATGCCGTGGATCATGGTGGCAGGCATTTTTTTCGGCTTTGCGGCCGGGGTGAGAAACATGATCCGCAGCGCCAGGCGCATGGATGCGCAACGCAGCGGATCAGACGATGAAACGGGCTAATTGCGGCATGTGCCGCATCAAGAACCAGGGGCTGGCGAGTGGATCCGCTGCATCAGTTTAACATCAAGCGCTATGGCAGCTTTCATCTGTTCGGGCTTGATCTGTCGTTCACCAATTCGGCGCTGTTCGCCCTGCTGGGCGTTGCCGTGGTGGTGGCGTTTCTGGCGCTGGGCTCGCGCAAGCGCGCCCTGGTGCCGGGGCGCATGCAATCCCTGGCCGAGCTGTTCTACGAATTCGTCGCGCAGATGGTCCGCTCGACCATGGGGCAGGAAGGCTTCCGTTTCTTTCCGCTGATTTTCGCCATTTTCGCCTTTGTGCTGATCAGCAATGTCATGGGCCTGTTTCCCTACTTTTTCACCGTGACCAGCCATATTGCGGTGACCGGGGCGCTGGCCTTCATGGTCATCTTGATTGTCATTGCATACGGCTTTTACCGCCATGGCTGGAAATTCTTCCGCCTGTTCGCTCCCTCCGGTCTGCCGCTGCCCTTGCTGATTGTCATTATTCCCATCGAGATGATCTCGTTTCTGGCGCGCCCGTTCAGCCTGTCCATCCGTCTGTTTGCCAACATGATGGCCGGTCATGCGCTGATGGAGGTGTTCGCCGGCTTTGTGGTCATGCTGGGCGGTGCCGGCGCCATGGGCGTGCTGGCGATTCTGCCCTTTGCCACCAACACCGCCATTCTTGGCCTTGAATTCATGATTGCCGTCCTGCAGGCCTATGTCTTTGCGCTTTTGTCCTGCATTTATCTTAGCGATGTCTCGGGCGAGCACATCGGTCACTAATCCCACCCTCATCCTGGTTATTATTGGAGAAACATCATGGAACCAGCAGCAGCGAAACTCATTGGCGCGGGCATTGCCTGTCTTGCCCTGGCCGGCGCCGGTGTCGGCATCGGCACCATTTTCGGCTCCTATCTGCAGGGCGCCCTGCGCAATCCGTCGGCGGCTGCCGGGCAGTTCACCAATCTGCTCATTGGCTTTGCCCTGGCCGAGTTTACCGGTCTTCTGGGCTTCGTCGTGGCGATGATCATCCTGTTTGTCCAGATTCCCGGCTAATCAGGGCCAGGCATTATGGCAATGACAATACTCCTGGACGCCGCGCAAGCGGCGGATCACGCCAAAGGCGGCATGCCGCAGCTTGATTTTTCCACTTACCCCAGCCAGATATTCTGGCTGGCGGTAGCCTTTGCATTGCTGTATCTGGCGCTGGACCGGGTCTTGATCCCGCGCATTGGCGGCGCTCTGGAAGAGCGCAATGACCGCATTGCCGATGATCTGGACATTGCCGCGCGCAAAAAGCTGGAGGCCGACGAGGCCCTGGCTGCCTATGAGCAGAACCTGGCCCGCGCCCGCGCCAAGGCCAGTGCCATCATTGCCGAAAACCATGCCCGCATGGAAGCCGAACTGACGGAGCAGGCCGCGGCCCGCGAAGCCGAACTGGACAAGAAAATTGCCAAGGCCGAAGCCGAGATTGCCGAAGCCCGCGCCCGCGCCATGAGCCATGTGGAAGACATCGCCCTTGATGTCGCCGCCACCCTGGTGCACAGCCTTGGCGGGATCACACCCAAGCCTGCGGCGTTGCGCAAGGCCCTTGAAACAGCCCGGCCGGAGAGTCTGTCGTGATCAGTGCAAGCGCCATGATGCTGGCCGAGGCCGCGCAAGAGAGCGCAGAGGCAACCGGGCTGTCCGATCCGCGCCTGTGGCTGCTGTTCTCGCTGCTGATCCTGGTGGGGCTGGCGCTCTGGAAGAATATTCCGGGCCTGCTGGCCAAGGCACTGGATGAACGGGCCGAGCGGATTGCCGCGGAACTGGCCGAGGCCCGGCGCCTGCGCGAGGAGGCCCAGGAATTGCTGGCCTCTTACGAGCGCCGCCAGCGCGAAGCGGAAAAAGAGGCCGAGGCGATTATCAGCCAGGCCAAGAAGGAAGCCGAGCTTTACGCGGCCGAGGCTGAAAAAAAGCTGCAAGACCTGCTTGAGCGGCGCACCGAAGCGGCCAAGCGCAAGATTGCCCAGGCGGAAATGCGCGCCGTTGCCGATGTCCGCACCCACGCCGCAAGCCTGGCTGCGGATACGGCAAAAATCACCCTGGAAACATCCTTGACCAAATCAGCCCAGAGCGCGCTGATTGACGAAGGCATCAAGAAGGCCGGCGAGCTGTTGTAACCGGCCGCCCGGCGCCTTGATTGTGCGCAAAAAGAGGGCACCATGCCAAACTCGCAAACCGTTACCGGCGCCGTGGTGCAGGCGGGTTCCTGTCTTTATGACACACCGCGCACGGTGCAGAAGTTTGAGGATTTGCTGGCCGATGCGGCGCGCCAGGGCGCCAGGCTGGTGGTGTTTCCCGAAGCCTTTATTGGCGGTTATCCCAAGGGCGCCGATTTTGGCGCCCGGGTCGGCTCGCGCACGCCGGCGGGGCGTGATGCGTTTGTGCGCTATCATGACAGCGCCATTGCCCTGGACGGGCCTCTTGTTGCGCGCATGGGCAAGGCCGTCGCCAGGGCCAGGGCAAATGTGGTGACCGGGGTGATCGAGCGTGACGGCGGCACGCTTTATTGCACCATCTTGTATTTCGCCGCCAATGGCGCGCTGATTGGCAAGCACCGCAAGCTGATGCCGACTGCCATGGAGCGCCTCATCTGGGGCTTTGGCGATGGTTCGACTCTGGCCGTGCAGGACATGGATGTGGGCCGGGTTGGCGGGCTGATCTGCTGGGAAAACTACATGCCGCTGGCGCGCACCCATATGTATGCGCAAGGCGTCGAGTTTTATTGCGCGCCCACCGTGGACGACCGCCCGGTCTGGACCCCGTCCATGCAGATGATCGCCATTGAGGGGCGCTGCTTTGTGCTGTCCGCGGTGCAGCACATGCTGCGCGCAGACGCCCCGGCGGATTATGTCTGTGCCGATGGTGATGATCCGCAGACGCGGCTGATCAATGGCGGCTCGTGCATTGTCTCGCCATTTGGCGAAGTGCTGGCCGGGCCGGTGTTTGGCGAAGACGCGATTCTGCTTGCCCAGATGGACAAGGCGCAGATCGTGCGCGGCAAATATGACCTCGATTCAACCGGCCATTACGCCCGCCCGGACGTGTTTTCCCTGCACGTCAACACCGCCGCGCAAAAAGCCGGTCAGGGAAACGCGCTGACGGCGCGCCTCAGGCGACCTTGCTGGCCGCCTTCTGCTTTTTCACATAAAGGCCGCGCTTTCCAGGAACCGGCGCGAAGGCGTCGGAAAGGCCCATGACGGTTTCGGCTGCGCCGAGAAACAGGAACCCGTCCGGCGCGAGAACCTTGTCCATGCGGGCGAGAACGTCCGCCTTGGTCGGCTGGTCGAAATAGATCAGCACATTGCGGCAGAACACCACATCAAACTTGCCCAGGGACAGAAAATTGTCCAGCAGGTTGAATTTGCGAAACGTGATATGCTGTTTCAGGGTGGGGTCAATGCGCCACAAATCCCCTTGCTTGTCGAAATACTTGACCATCAGCTGCACCGGCAGGCCGCGCTGGACCTCGAATTGCGAATACAGCCCGGCCTGGGCCTTTTGCAGCACCTTGGCGGAAATGTCGGTCGCCAGAATGCTGGCCTGTATGCCTTTCAGGCGGGCCGCTTCCTCGCGCAGGATCATCGCCAGGGAATAGGGCTCCTGCCCGGTCGAAGCCGCCGCACACCAGATCTTGGTGGTCGAGCCCGGACGCCGGTTGGCGGCCAGATGGGGGATCACTTCGCTCTTGAACAGCTCGAAGGGCGTGCGGTCGCGAAAAAAGAACGTCTCGTTTGTGGTCATCGCCTCGGTGACGGCCGCGCACAGGCGTTCGTCAGGCCGGGTGCGCATGGCGCTGACCAGGGCCGCGACCGAATCATAGCCTTCCTTCCTGGCAATCGGACCAAGCCGGCTGTCGAGCAAATAGCCCTTGTCCTTGGCCAGGACATGGCCGGAGCGTTTTTTGAGCATTTGCACCAAAAAGGCAAAATCCTGGTCGTTCATTTGTGCGCACCCCTGCTGGCTATGTTTATTATTGTCGCGCCGATCTGGTCGAGCGGCACGATCTCTTCGGCCAGGCCCGCCTGGACGACGGAGCCGGGCATGCCCCAGACAACCGAGCTGGCTTCATCCTGGGCGATAATGCGCGACCCGGCCTCGACCAGGGTCTTGGCACCGGCGCAGCCATCATGGCCCATGCCGGTCAGAATCACCCCGAGCACGCCATCGCGGTAGATCTTGGCGGCGCTGCGGAACAGCGGATCCACTGCCGGGCGGCAGTAATTCTCGGGCGGGCGCTGGTCCAGGCCGATGACGATGGAACTGCCGCCGCGGCGCACGGTCATGTGATAATCGCCCGGCGCCAGATAAATCCCGCCGGACTTGACGGGCATGCCGTCGCGGCCCTCAACCACCAGACGGCCCGCCGCCTTGCTCAAATGCTCGGCGAGAACCTTGGTGAAGGCCTTGGGCATGTGCTGGGTGATGAAGATGGGCAATTGCAGGGCCGGAGCAATCGTGCCGATCACGCTGCGCAGGGCCTGGGGGCCGCCTGTGGATGAGCCGATAAACACGGCCTTTGGCACAGCAGTGCTGGCGCTTGGGCGGCGCTTTGGCGCAATCCGGGCGGGCGCCGCGGCGCTTTTTGGTCTGAAGGCCTGTGTGCGCCCCTTGCCGGCCTCGCCGAGGGCACGCACCTTGGCGATCAGGCCGGTGCGGAAATCCGTGGCGCTCGCCAGCGAGCTGGATTCGGGCTTGGGCAGATAATCGGCAGCGCCTGCGGACAGGGCGCGCAAGGTGATGTCGGCATTGCGGTGCGTCAGGGTGGAGGCCATCACGACCTTTGTCTTGGGCGCCGCCTTGAGAATTTGCGGCAGGGCCGCCAGGCCATCGAGGCGCGGCATTTCCACGTCCAGAATCACCACATCGGGCTGGTGCTCGCGGGCAAGCTTGACGGCGGCAATACCGTCAGAGGCCTTGGCAACCACCTCAATGCCCTCGGCCTCTTTCAGCCAGCGCGTGACCAGGCCGCGCACGACGGCGGAATCATCGGTGATCAGCACCCTTATGGGCGAGCCGTGGGCGCCGCTGGCTGGCTGTTGTGTATGGGGCGCGGCTGTCATGACGGCACGGCCACCAGACCCGCCTCGATGAACTTGGCGTTCAGAATTTCGCTGTCAAACGGCTTCATGATGTATTCATTGGCGCCTGCGCGCAGCGCCTCGGTGATATGGCCCATGTCGTTTTCCGTGGTGCAGAACACCACCACCGGCTCATTGCCGCCGTTTTCCTTGCGCAGGGCCCGCAAAAAGTCGATGCCGCTCATCACCGGCATGTTCCAGTCCAGCAGGATCGCATCCGGCATGGACTTGCGGCACTGTTCAAGCGCCTGGGCGCCGTCAGCGGCCTCTTCACAGGCGAAATCCATATCCTCGAGAATACGCCGCGCCACCTTGCGGATTACACGCGAATCATCAACTACAAGACAGTTTTTCATTGCCGGTCCATCCTTTGCTCCAGCCCCTGGCCGCTCAGGCGGCACGATCAGTGGCGGCTTCTTCAATCATGAGCATTTTCTCAATGTCGAGGACGATAAGCAGCCGGTCGTCCAGCCGGTAAATGCCTTTGGAAACCTCTTGCCAGCGCGCATCCATGTTGGAGGGCAGCGCTTCGCAGTCCTTGAGCGACAAGCGCAGCACCTCGCCCACGGAATCGATGATCAGGCCATAGGATTCGCCATCGATCTCGACGCCAATGGCCATGATCTGGTGATCCTGGTCCTCGACCGCGGGCAGGCCCAGCCTCTGGCGCGCATCAATGGCGGTGACAATGCGGCCACGCAGATTCAGCACGCCGCGCACTTCCGGCGGCGCCATCGGCACCCGGGTCAGCGATTGCGGCTGAAACACGTCGTGGATCTTGATCACCTCTATGCCAAACAATTGCCCGGCGACTTCCACGGTGACGTATT
>JALWUB010000224.1 GCA_026993275.1 Robiginitomaculum sp.
TGACCGCGTCAAGCCATGAGAGTCCTGACCCTCAATGGATCCAGACCACGGCAGTCAGGACAATGAAGATCATCAGCACCGCCGGGACTTCATTGATGACCCGCCAGGCCTTGCTGCTCAGAGGCCGCTCGCCCCTGGCAAAACGCTTGCGCGCCAGGGCAAAGCCATGATGAACGGCGGTCATGGTGCTGATCAGGGTGAATTTGACGGCCCAGGCCGGAACAAGAAAACTCTCCCAGCCCAGACGCCCGGCATCTGAAAAGACCAGCAAGAGGCCAAAAACCCAGGTCAGCACAAAAGCCGGATTCATGATCAGGCGGAGCAGTTTCTGCTCTTGCACGATCAGAGTCTTGTCCAGTTCGCCGCCCTTTACTGCATTGAAATGATAGATGAAAAGCCGGGGAAGATACAGAAGCCCCGCCATCCAGGCAATCACGCTGATGATGTGCCCCGCGCGCCACCAGTCATAGTTCTGCGCCAGGAAATCCATCATGTCTGCTCCAGGCAGTGTTTTGCCTGGCGCCCCAGGCAACGGATGAAATCCGGCTCAAGGCCCAGTGCTGGAACCCGGATATAGCGTTCAATGCCCATCTGCTCTGCCTGTTTGCGATAGTCAATATCAAGCTCGACCAGGGTTTCCACATGTTCGGACACAAACGCCACCGGCACAAGCATGACGGCTTTCCTGTCCTGTGCGGCGCGCCTGATTTCATCCAGTGTTGCGGGGCCGATCCATTGCATCGGCCCGACCTTGCTCTGATAGGCCAGCACGGTATCGCTCAAGGCCTCTGGCAGACGGGCCTTTATGGCCGCACAGGTTTGCGCAATCTGTTCGGGATAGGGATCGCCCGCATCAACAATGCGCTGCGGCAGGCCATGGGCGGTAAAGATCAGCCGCAGGTTTTCCGGGGTTTCGTTTTCCTCAAAGGTCTTGAGAATCTGCTTGACGTGAGCACTGATGAAATCGCGATCATCCGCATAGCTGCTGACTCTGACAGGCTCTGGCAAATCGCCCGCGGTGTTATCCCAAGCCTTGAAAAAAGACCCGGTCGTGGTCGTTGAAAACTGCGGATAGAGCGGCAGGAGAATAATCCGATCAGCACCCCATGCCCTGATCTTTGCCTGAACATCGGTGATGCGCGGCCCCCAATAGCGCATGGCGGAAAAACATCTTATCTGCTGGCCTGGACAGTGCTCGTGCAGCCAAGCTTGCACCGCTTCGGCCTGTGCCTGGCTTTCCGCAAGCAAAGGCGAGGCCCCGCCCATGAGCGCATAATTGCGCCGCGCCATGGGCGCCCTGCTGCGGCTGATCACCTCTGCCAGCAGGGCACGAAACGGATTGGGCAGAGCCAGGATCGCCGGATCGGAAAACAGGTTTCGCAAAAACGGGTGCACTGCCGCCAGCGTGTCCGGCCCGCCCATATTGAACACCACAACGGCCGTTTTTGTATTCATGCGCTGGCCCTGACGGCACGGATCAGGCTCTCGACATGGCCGATGGGCGTATCCGGCGTGATGCCATGGCCAAGATTGAAAATATGCGGGCGGCCGGCAAAGCTCTTCCTGATGCGGCGCACCTCTCTTTCCAGCACTGTGCCGCCCACGCGCAATACCGCCGGATCAAGATTGCCCTGCACCACAAGACCTTCGGGCAGATTGGCATTGAACCAGACCCCGCTTTGCGCCTGATCGAGCGCCACGGCGTCAATCCCGGTTTCCATGGCATAGCGCACCGCCAGCAGGCCGCAGCCGCGGGCAAAGCCGATCACCGGCCGGGACACACCGCGTGCGCGCAGTCCTGCCACGATCGCCCGCGCCGGGGCAATGACAAAGCGTTCAAAAAATGGCTCGGGCAATCCTTCTGCCCAGGATTCAAAGAGTTTCAGAACCTCGGCCCCGGCTTCAGCCTGCATGTGCAGATAGTCCACCGTTGCCTTGACCAGGATGTCCAGCAAGGCCTCGAAACCTTCCGGATCCCTCCAGGCCATCTGGCGTGCCTGCCACTTGTCCTTCGAGCCGCCGCCTTCAATCATGTAGGTGGCCACGGTCCAAGGCGCCCCGGCAAAGCCGATCAGCGCAACATGGTCCGGCAATTGGGCCTTGACGCGCTGCAAGGTCTCGCCGACAGAGTCCAGCTTGTGCACCGACCAGGCCTTTTCCAGCGCCAGCAAGGGCTCGTCATCTTCCAGCGGCCGCAGTTTTGGCCCTTCGCCGGCAACAAAGTGCACGCCCCTGTCCATGGCATGGGGAATCAGCAGGATATCGGCAAAGACAATTGCGGCATCCAGATCGAAGCGCCGCACTGGCTGCAAGGTCGCTTCGCTGGCCTTTTGCGGATCCAGGCAAAAGTCTATGAAAGACGGCGCGGTTTTGCGCAAGGCCCGGTATTCGGGAAGATAGCGCCCGGCCTGGCGCATGATCCATATGGGCGGCGTCGGCAGAACCGCGCCAGCAAGCGTTTGAAGAAGGGGTTTGTCTGCCAGGGCCATAAGCGTTCTTTTTCAGGACTCTTATCTGGAAATTGTGATTCTTTTTACGGTGTGGAGAAGGGGCATAAAACCGGTTTTTCACACGAGGAACAGCATTATCCACAGGAAGAATGCCTCTTTTTCACAGCTTGTCCTGAGACCTGCAGCACCGCAGATAAAGCCATGATCTTGTTTTCATGATATTTTGCAACAGGTTATGTATACAGCGAAAGGCAAGACTTGATCTGACAGCGTGAACGGCGGGTCTTCATGCACAGTTCTGGATAAGAGAGTGTGCCTGTGGATAATCCGTGCATATCTGTATCATGATACAGAAATCAGGCAGGGGGTGCCATTGTGCGCTGTTTACAAGCGCCTGATGGCCATATCTTATTAACACTTTGTTAACGATTGCGCCGGGGGCCGGGGTGGACGGCAAGCAGACAAAGCCAGGCTATTATGTTCATGTGCATCTGGTTTCGGATGCCACGGGCGAAACGCTGGCCGGGATTTACCGGGCCGCCTGCGCCCAGTTCCGCCAGCTTGTGCCGCTGGAGCATGTCCATGTCCTGACCCGGTCTGAAAAACAGCTTGAGCAGGTTCTCAAGGACATTGATGCGGCACCAGGTGTGGTGCTTTATACGATGGTCAATGAAAGCCAGCGCGATCAGCTGGCCGGATTTTGCGCCGAGCGGGCCTTGCCCTGCATAGACGTTCTGGGGCCGATCCTGCAGGCCATGAGTCAATATCTTGGCGCACCAGTGAGCCATGAAACTGGAGCTCAGCATATTCAGGACGAAGCCTATAACCGGCGCATCGAGGCGCTCAATTTTGCCATGGGGCATGATGACGGGCAAATGGCCGAACGGGCCGCCCAGGCCGAGATTGTGCTGGTGGGGGTGAGCCGCACATCTAAGACGCCAACATGCGTCTATCTTGCCAATCGCGGCATCAAGGTCGCCAACATTCCTCTGGTTCCAGGTGCTGAACTGCCGGAAATCCTGACTGGCAAGACCGACGGGCCGCTGATTGTCGGCCTGACCATATCGCCACGCAGGCTGGTGCAAATCCGCCGCAACCGCTTGCTGAGTCTCAATGAAAACATGCCAAGCCAGTATGTTGACGAACAGGCCGTTCGTGACGAGGTGATCTTTGCCAAACGATTGTTTGCGCGCCATAACTGGCCGGTCATTGATGTGACGCGGCGCTCGATCGAGGAAACAGCGGCCAAGATCATGGCTCTGGCCGCCGCGCGCAAATCCGGCGAGGATTCGCTACAGACAGATCGTGGCGAATCATGACGCACCCTGGTGTTGGCAAATCGCAAATTGTGCTTGCGTCCTCCAGCGCCATCCGCCAGGCGTTGCTGCGCAATGCCGGAGTCCAGGTTCTGGTCAAGCCCCCCGGGCTGGACGAAAGAGACATTCTTGCCAGGGCAGGCGTGCAAACAGCCCGGCAGGCCAGCGCCCTTCTGGCAAAACGCAAGGCGCTCGCCATCACATGGGGCCCGCAAGACCTGGTCATAGGCTGCGATCAGGTGCTGGAATTTGAAGGCCGCGTGCTCTCGAAAGTGCAATCCATGGAAGAGGCGGCACAGCGCCTTCACGCCATGGCCGGGAAAACCCATTATCTGACAGGGGCTTGCGTATTGGCGCAGGACGGGCGCATTGTCTGGCAGCATCAAAACCGCGCGGCCATGCAGATGCGGCCGCTGGACCGGGAGGCAATCGCCACCTATCTGCAACAGGCCGGGCCGCAGATTCTGTCCAGTGTTGGCTGCTATCAGATCGAGGCTTTGGGAATTCACCTGATGGAGCGCATGCAGGGCAGTTACTTTTCCATTCTCGGCCTGCCGCTTTTGCCGCTTTTGAATGCGTTGCGCCAGCAGGGAGCGATCTGGTGAGCAAAGAGACAAGGGGCAAGACCAACGAGGCCGTTTATGCCGGCATTGCCGGCAATCCGGTTGCGCATTCCCTGTCGCCGCTCTTGCATCAGCACTGGATCACGGCGCTGGGTCTGAAGGCCCGCTATCAGGCCTGGCAGGTGGATGTTCAAGGCTTTGCGGAATTTGTGCGCGAGCGCTTTACCGACAACGCCTTTACCGGCATGAATGTGACCTTGCCGCACAAACGCGCTGCCTTGGCTCTGGCCGATCATGCCAGCGCCGCGGCCCGCTCTGCCGGCGCCGCCAATCTTCTTGTCCGCAAGGACGGCGCCCTGTTCGCGGACAATACGGATATAGAGGGCTTTTGCGTACCCTTGCAGCACAAGCGCCCGGATACAGACTGGAAAGCACAAAAGGCCGTCGTGATTGGCGCGGGCGGGGCGGCCCGCGCGGTTCTTGCGGCCCTGATGCGCCTGCAGGCTGGCCGGGTTGTGCTGATCAACCGCACTGACAGCCGCGCCCAGGCTCTGGCCTTGGCATTTGGCGGGCCTGTTGCCCACAGGCCCTGGAAGGAACGCCAGGATGCCCTGCAAGGTGCGATGCTGCTGGTCAATGCCAGCGCAGCGGGCATGCGCGGCGCACCGCCCCTCGATCTGGTGCCGCAAGGGCTGCACGAGCGGGCGCTGGTCTATGATCTGGTCTATACGCCGGCGCAAACCCCGCTTTTGGCAGCGGCCAGCGCGGCGGGCCTTGAAACCCTGGGCGGTCTGGCCATGCTGATTGCCCAGGCGCGGCCCTCCTTTGCGGCCTTTTTTGGAATTGCCCCCCCCGAACACAGCGGCGCTGCGGCCCTGTTGCAGGCAGAACTGGACAAACAGCCATGATCATTCTTGGCCTGACCGGCTCCATAGGCATGGGCAAGAGCACGACAGCTGGGCTTTTTGCCCGCCAGGGCATACCCGTGTTTGACGCGGACCGGGCGGTGCGCCAGCTCTATCAGAATGACACAGCAGTGATCCGGGCCATTGGCGCACGCTTTCCCAAGGCCGTGCGCGCGGGCAAAATTGACCGCAAGGCGCTGATCGAGGCCGTGCATGGCGAACCGCAGGCGCTGGCCGATCTGGAACGTATTGTGCATCCGGCCGTTGCCGCGGCGCGGCAGTGCTGGCTGGACGCTGCGCGCGCGCGGGGCGAAAGAATCGTGTTGTTCGACATCCCCTTGCTGTTCGAAACCGGCGCGCAATCCCAGGTGGACAAGGTGATCGTGGTCAGCGCCCCGGCGCAGATGCAAAAAGAGCGTGTGCTGGCACGGCCGGGCATGACAGAGGCGCATTTCGAGCGGCTGCATGCCGCGCAAATGCCAGATCAGGAAAAACGCCGGCGGGCCGATTTCGTCATTGATACCAGCAAGGGCCTTGCACATGCTGCCCGCCAGGTGCAAAGCATCCTGCAACAGCTCGAAGAAAACCGCTCCCCGTCCCGCACGCAGTCCTGAAAGGGCGCAATGTCCCGCAAGATCGTATTTGATACCGAAACCACCGGCCTGAAGCCCTTCAAGGGCGACCGCATAACCGAAATCGGCTGTGTCGAGATCGTCAATCTGCTGCCGACCGGCAAAACCTTTCGCCGTTATGTCAATCCCGAGCGCGAAGTGCCAGAGGAGGTGGTGCGCATTACCGGCCTGACAACGGAGTTTCTGGCCGACAAGCCCCTGTTTGCCGACATTGCCCAGGAGTTTCTGGATTTTGTCGGGGACAGCCAGCTTGTGGCCCACAATGCGGCCTTTGACCGGGATTTTCTCAATGCCGAGATGGACAGGCTGAATCGTGAACGCTTTGACGATTCACGCTTCATAGACACCCTGGCCATCGCCCGCAAAAAGTTTCCCGGCGCTTACAACTCGCTGGACGCGCTGTGCAAGCGCTTTTCCATAAACCTGTCCGAACGCACATTGCATGGCGCCCTGCTGGACGCCCGCCTGCTTGCCGAGGTCTATC
>JALWUB010000225.1 GCA_026993275.1 Robiginitomaculum sp.
GCCAGCAATTGCGCCGCCGCCGCCTGTGCCGCTATGCAGAGCTGGCCGCATGACCGGCGTTTTGCAAAATCTGGGCGGCCGCATCATGGCCACCTATCAGCGCCTGCAGACCAGCAAGGCCGCACTGTGGCTGCGCCTGGCCTTCATGGCCGCCATTCTGGGCTATCTGGGCTTCAAGATTTACGCCATAGGCTGGCAGGACGTGCTCCGCGCCTTGCCCGCCAATCCGGCCTTTTACCTGATCTTCGTGCTCATCTATCTGGCCTTGCCGGTCTCCGACATCCTCATCTATCAGCGCCTGTGGCACATGAAGCTGGGCCGCTATGCCGCCTTTTTCCTGCGCAAACAGGTCTATAATGCCGCCCTGGTCGGCTATTCCGGGGAAATGGTGTTCTGCTTCTGGGCCCAGGAGCATCTGGGCCTGCCCGCCAGCAAGGCGCTATCGGCCATCAAGGACAACAACATCCTCTCGGCGATGGCTTCCAACCTGGTCACGGTGGTGCTGGTGGCGGCCTTTGTCCTGGGCGGCAAATTTGCCATGCTCAGCGCCGGAACCCCCGCGATCATGGCAACACTGCTGGGCGGGCTGGGCTTTGTGCTGCTGGTCAGCGTGCTGTTTGCGCGCTTTCACAAGCGCCTGATCGCCCTGCCGGCGCGCCAGGCGGCCTATGTCTTTGGCGTGCATCTGGCGCGGGTCTCGCTGGTGGCGGCCCTGCAGGTGCTGCAATGGCATCTGGTCATTCCCCAGGCCCCGGTTTCGGTCTGGCTGGCCTTTCTGACGGCCCAGTTCGTGCTCACCCGCATTCCGTTTCTGCCCAACAAGGACCTGGTCTTTCTGGGCCTGACGCTGAACCTGACTGGCCTGGTCAATGCGCCCGGCGCGGTGGTGGCCGGCATGTTCGTGGCCTTCGGGGCGCTGATGCAACTGGCCAATCTTGCGGTTTATGCCGCGGCCTCGGCCAGCGAGGCGGTGGGCGGCGCCATCAGGCGCCACAGGGGGCTGGCCTGATGCCGCGCCTGGGACAGCTCAAGCGCTTTGTCCTCGGCTGCATCCTGCTGCCCTTTGCCGGCATCATGGCGATCGCGGTCCTGTTGCTGAGCATTGACCAGATGCTGCGCCTGTTCAATTTCGTCGTCAATGAAAACGGGCCGGTGCGCCTGGTGTTTCTGATGCTGGGCAATCTGCTGCCGGAATATCTGGCACTGGCCTTGCCGATCAGCTTCTTTCTGGGCATCTTGCTGGCCTTCCGGCGCCTGTCGCTGAACAGCGAACTGGAGGTGATGACCGGAAACGGGGTGTCCCTGCGCCAGCTGCTGCCGCCGATCATGGCCTTTGGCCTGGTGCTGGCCCTGGCGGATGTCTACATTGAAGGCGTGGTCAAGCCCAAAAGCCTCTACCGTTATCAGCAATTGGGCTTTCTGGCGCAACAGCGCGTGTTCACCGCCCGCCTGCACCCGGGCGCCTTTGTGCCGCTTTCCGACAAGGAAGCCTTGCGCTTTGGCACCATCGGCAAGGACGGGCGCAGCGGATCAAGAGTGTTTTTCCGCACATGCAATACAGAAGGCCAGTGCACCGTCATCACGGCCAAGAGCGGCGCCTTTGCCTCGGCGAAAGACCACAGCCATCTGACCCTGAATCTCAAGGACGGCCGCCAGCTTCTCTATGTGGCGCAGGATCAGCCGCCGGTGTTTGTCGATTTTCAAAATCTGGCCCTGGACATCAAGCTGCCGTCTCTGGCGGCATTCCGGCAGCGTGCAGAGGTTGGCGAGGAGGCCACCACTGCGGAATTGTGGCGCGCCTTGCGCGGCCAGAGCCCGCAGACCCTGCCATCCTATTATGATTACCGCGCCAATCTGCACAGCCGCATCACCAATGCGCTGGGCTTTTTCGCGCTGCCCTTCCTGGCCATCGCCTTTGGCATTGCCGGCAAGCGCCGCAATGCCTATGGCGGCGTCATACTGGGGATTGCCTCGCTGATCCTCTATATCGAGGTCATGCAGTTTTGCACCGTATGGGCCCGCAAGGGCGCGATCTCGCCCTGGCTGAGCATGTGGCCGGTGCTGGCCGTGTTCACCCTCTCCAGCATGGCTCTCTTTTACAGCGTTGCCGAACGGCCGGGCGGGCAAGTCCTGGCCCCGCTCAGGGATGCCTATGCGGACTGTGTCCATGCCTTGAAAGCACGTTTGCCGCTGGCGCTGCGGGAGATGGCAGGATGAGCGCCATGCTGAGCCGCTATCTGCTGCGCCGGACGCTGCTCTATGCGGCGGTGGTGCTGGTGCTGATCGTGTCGCTGCTGCAGGTGCTCGATGTCATGGCCCATGCGCAAAAACTCATGGATGCGCCGGGCGCCAGCCTGATGAGCCTTGGCCGCTATGCGCTGTTGCGGGCGCCGGATCTGGCCGTGCGCTTTACCCCGTTTGCGGTCCTGATTGCGGCCCTGCTGGCGCTGGCGCAGCTGGCGGCGGGCAGTGAAATCATTGCCATGCGCGCCTGCGGCATGTCCCCGGCCCAGGTGTTGCGGCCGCTGCTTGGCGCCGCCGCGCTGATTGCGGCCGTGCATTTCGGCTTTCAGGAGACCGTGGCAGCCGCTGCCGCCCGCGCCCTGCACGCCTGGGAGTCGGCAAATTACGCGGTGGGCACAAAGGCGGCAGACCAGCAAAGGCGCAATATCTGGGTGTCCGGGCCGGGCCTGATTGCCCATGCCGATGCCGCCGCGCGCTATGGCACAAAGACCTATGTTTCCGGCCTGACCCTTTACCAGATTGACCCGGACGGCCTGCTGAGCGGTGTGGTCATGGCAAAGGTGGCACAGCCGGGCGCGCCATCCTGGACCCTGCTCAATGCACAGCGCGGCCAGGCCGGGCAAAACACATGGCACCATGATGAACGCATTGGCTGGACCACACCCCTGAAGGCCGAAGATTTTCTGCCCCGGATACAGCCGCAATCCCTGTGGGGGCTGTGGCGGGAGGCGCGCAAGCTGCGGGCGCTGGACCAGCCTGCGGCGCGCCCCGTGACCACGCTTTTTACCCATGTCAGCAGGCCGCTTTCCGACTTGCTGATGGTGTTGCTGGCGCTGTTTGCCGGATTTGCGCTGCCGCGCCAGGGCGGCACCGCACGGCATCTGCTGTTCGGCCTGGGGGCGGGGTTCCTGTATTTCGCCCTGGACAATTTGCTGATTGCCCTTGGCCATGGCGGCGTGCTGGCGCCGTGGGCGGCCGCATTCGGGGCGCTGGGCGTGTTTACACTGGGCGGGCTTTATCTCTTCATGGGGCTTGAAGCCGCAAGCCTGCCGCGTGCGCCCGCCGCCGCCTGACGTCAGGGCGCCATGACCGGCTGACCGGGGTCCCGGAGCCTGCAGCAACCATCAGCCCGGAAAGCGGTTGCGTTATCTGTGTCATCCCGGAAAAGCGCCAGCTTTATCCGGGACCCATTGTGTCCCGCCCCATAGGCCCCGGATAATTTCTGCGAAATTTCCGGGATCACACGTGGCGGCGTGCGATATTTTCCGGGGTGACACGCGGCGGCGTGTGACATTTTTCCCGGCGTGCAGATGGCCAGTTCCGTGGCCACCACCACCGGCAAGGCTGCCCGGTGCTCATAGTGATGCCGCAGCGGCGATAGCTTCACTCCCGGCTCGCCATTGCTAGGATGACCAAACCGTCGGCGAACATGCGTTCGGGCAGCACCTTGCTAGGCTGGACGGTGATGGTGGGCATGATGTTTCATAGCGACTGAGGAAATTTAGCGCGGTTTCCAATTCTTATCGTCTTGCCTTATGATACTCATGGTTATTCGTCGTAACCGGCCTAAAATGGCCACCTATTTTGAGGCACGACGCCGCAGTGCAGCTTTCCCATTCCGTCCGTTTGTGCATCGCGCAGCGATAAAAACGTGTGCGGCATTTCCGTCTTTCAAACGACAGATTGTTCAAAACCCAATTGGCAAAAGGCGGTTTTGGTGCGACCGTCGCTTCGCGGGAATAAATCAACCACGTTGTAAATCATGAGCAAAAATCCAAGTCGACCCAAACAGCCTGGATCCCTCGCTGCGATGATCGAGTTAGTTAACAACCAACGGTCTAAGGCTAATGATCTATTACTTCAGAAATGCAGGGAGTACTGGGAACAAGAGAAGCATATACCTTTGGATGTGCTCAGGCAATTCGCATGGTCTGGAAATGGTAAGGAGTGGCTTAAAGATCATCACCCATTCTTTCCAATTTTTGACGCAATGAGCCAGGTTGAAGCAGCTTACAATATACTTGTACAGGCAAGAGCATCCCTGATCCAACTGTATGGCCATTGCCATGCGTCACTTATGTATAATGAGTTTGAACTAGCAAAAGAAGTGGCCTGGAAAACAACACACGAGGTTTTCACTTATGTGTCCGCTGCAATGGCATTAGTCCAAGCATATCGGCATTTTCTAAATTTAGATGTTCCAGATCGAGAAGGATACGACCGTGTATTCAGGATTGCATTTCACGATAAGGAAGTTATGAATTTTGTGCAAGGGCTAAGGAATTGCTTTGGGCATAAGATGATAGTTCGAGTTTTTCCTGTAGGAAAAGTCTCGATGAGCGACAGTAAGCAAGTTGAAAGCGCTCTGACATTTAACCGGGAATTGCTCATCTCACTCACGAACGTTTGGAATGCGGATGCAAAGCAATTTCTGAAGAGGAGTGAAGAGCTGGACGTGCTTGAGGTCATCAACCAGTACCACCGAATGGCCTCAGAACTGTTTCACGCCTACGGCAGCGCGTCCGGGACGACCCATACAGTTGGGTTTAGAGAAATCATGCGTTGCACTCAGGCCATCACGTCGGCGGGCCAAGTTAATTCGATGGGCATCCTGCTACAGGCGGCGAAACAACGCGAGACCGATCCCTATGCGCACTTAGCCAAACACTTCACAAAGGAAGAGTTGGAGCGCATTCAGTGTTTCCCTTCGCGCTCGCGTGAGCAAGTCGATTTCATGATTGCACTTCGTGACCCACTCGGGTTCTGCGACGACAATCTTCGCGAAAAGCTGTACGAAATATTTGGTTGCTGATTAGGTGTCTAGCAACTGTTATCTTTCATGTTGTCTGCTGGTGTCACATTTGCCGGGATTTCCAGGGCGCTGGCAATCGGGCCTATGAGGCAAATGAGAACGGCGCCGCGGAGCGGCGGTGCTCGTCCGCATAAAGGCGCTTGTTCAGGGGGGCAAAGGCGCGCGCGGTGCAGTCGGCGCGCTCGCACAGACGGCAATTGAGGCCTGCCTCCGTCACGCCCGCCTGGCTGTCAAGATCAAACGCATCGCCATAGACCAGTTGCGATGCCTCGGCCGCCGGGCACAGCAGCATCAGCAGGCGCGGCACCGGGCCGGCCATGGCCATGGACAGGGTGAAATAGTCGCTGCCGTCCTCAAGCGCGATACGCTGCGGCACGATCTCGCCGCAGCGCGCCTGGGTGCGCCACAGCGCCAGACGGGCACACGCGCCGCCGGTCCTGGCAAAGGCAGAACCGGCGGCGCCAAAGCGCTTGGTGATATTGCCGGCCGGGTCGGCGCGCAGAAAAAAGAAATCCACGCCGCGGTCGCCGCTTTTGCGCAAGCTCGTCAGCCGGTGGCACACCTGCTCCAGACTGACTCCGAAACGGCGGCGCAAATGTTGCAGGTCATAGCGCAGGGCGCGGGCACTGGCGAGAAATTCGTCATAGGGCATCAGCACGGCGGCGGCGAAATAATTGGCCAGCGCCAGTCGGTACAGCCGCCGCGAGACGCGCGAGGGCAGGTCCGCCTCCTGCTCCAGCGCATCGAGAAGCTCGCGCTGTTCCAGCAATGCGCTTTGCACCGCCAGCTGAAAGGTGCGCGCCGGATGTGACAGCATCTCGTTGAGGCCGAGCCGCCGCCCGTGCCGGTCATAGCGGCGCAGGGAGCCGCGCATCACGTCATCGGGCAGAATGCGCGTGCGCACGCCATGCACCTGCAGCAGAAAGGCGCGCATGGCGGCGGCTTCCTGGCCGCGCTCCAGCCGCGCCTCATCGGCGAACACCGCGGCCGCCTCTTCCAGTTGCGGATAGTAATTGTTGTGCGCCTGCAGCACGTCGCGCACCTGCTGCACCGGTTGCCCGCCCGCTGCGGCCGCGCCCTGGCGGTCATCGAGGCGGTCCGCCAGGCTGGCCAGATCGCTGGCCGTGCCGCGATAGCTCTGGTGCAGCCGGATCAGCGCCTGGGCGGCGCGCGGGTGCGCCTCGGCAAGCTCGCGAATGTCCTGGGTGTCCAGGCCGATGGCCTCGATCGACGGGTCCGCCGCGGCCTCGCGCAGGGCCAGCAAGGTGCCGTGTTCCGGCGCCGCGGTAAA
>JALWUB010000226.1 GCA_026993275.1 Robiginitomaculum sp.
ATTTCGATCAGCAACACGCCGGGAACAACGGGATTGCCAGGAAAATGACCAGGAAAATACGGCTCGGCAGCGCTCACTGCCTTGATGCCGGTGATGCGCTCGCCAGCAACAAAATCCTCGGCCCGGTCAATCAGCAAAAACGGATAACGGTGCGGCAAGATACGGCGCACCTCTTCTACCTCAATGCGCGCGCCACCTGATTGCTCCGTCTCAGTCATCACCTTCGTCCTTGTTGCGCGTTTTGGCCGCCAGGTCGCGCAAGATCAATTGCTCGCGCAGATATTGACGCAGTGGCCGGGCTGGATTCCCGCTCCATGTTTGCCCGTCCGGGATATCTTTCATAACAGCTGCTGCCGCACCGACGCGCGCATCATTGCCAACTTGAACATGATCACACACACCGGCACGCCCGCCCATCATGACCCTGTCGCCAATCACCACCCCGCCTGAAATGCCGCACATTCCGGCTAGTACGCAATCCTCGCCAATGCGCACATTGTGGGCAATCTGCACCTGATTGTCGATTTGCGTGCGTGCGCCGATGACGGTTTCGTCAAACACGGCCCGGTCAACGCAGGTGTTGGCCCCAATGCGCACATCATCACCAATGCGGACAATGCCAAAGTGCGGCATTGGCCTGTTGCCTTGCGCGGTCTGCAACACGCCAAGACCCGCCTGCCCTATGACGGCGCCCGGGCGAATGTCCACGCCCTCGCCAATCACGCTGAATGCGATCGATGCGCCTGCACCAATACGGCAATTGCGGCCCACGGCGCAGCCGGGCTCAAGGGTGGCAAATGGCCCGACCCATGTGCCCGCCCCGATCCGCACGCCGGCGCCAATGCGTGCCGCCGCATCGATGCGCGCACCATCTGCAATGTCGGCATCGCCGGACACCCAGGGCCCGGCTGTGTCCAGCTTCTTGGGGGCGACCAGCAGGAGCGCAGCCCTGGCGAAGGCCGCCTGCGGGTTATCGCTGACTGCAATGCCGTGCGCCCCACACGCCGCCACGTCCGGGACCAGCGATTGCGGGCAAAAACACAAACCGGCCCGGGTGTGGCCTGCAGAGGCAAGCGCACGCTTGTTGATCGCGAACGTGGCATCTTCCGGCCCGGCTGCACCAAGGCTGGCAACGTCCGTTATGCACTGATCGGGAGGGCCTTGCACAAGACGGGCACCCGTTGCCTTGACCAATACGGCAAGGGGATGGGGCCCATGAACGTCATAAAACCTGCGATCCCGCATGGGCTTCCCGTCTTGTTGCCGTGCTCAGCGGGCGGGCGCCTGGCCCTGCTGCCTGGGTTGCGGCTTGCGTGGCACACGCACCCGGTTCACCGGTGTGGTGGTCATGGCGGCGTCAATCTTGTTGACCACATCCTGGGTGATGTCGACAGAACTGGTGCGGTAAAGCGTCGCCTGGCCGGGCAGCAAGATCTGGATGCCGCGCTCTTTTATCACGGCATTGACAGCCATTTCATAGGCTTTGAGGACCGGTTTCAGCGCCTGCTCGCG
>JALWUB010000227.1 GCA_026993275.1 Robiginitomaculum sp.
AGCGCGAGCAGGGCCGCTTTGCCCTGCGCCGCGGCTTTGCGCTGGCGCCCGGGGCGCGGGTGCTGATCGTCGAGGACATTGTCACCACCGGGGTGTCGTCGCGCGAGTGCATCGCGGCGGTGCGCGCCCTTGGCGCCGATGTGCGCGCCGAGGCCTGCCTGATCGACCGCTCTGGCGGCAAGGCCGAGACCGGCGTGCCGCTGATTGCCCTGGCGCAGGTGGACTTTCCCAGCTTTGCCGAAGACGAACTGCCGCCGGAGCTTGCCGCCATCCCGCCGCAAAAGCCCGGCAGCCGGGATCTGCATTCATGAGCGCGCTGCCGAGACTTGGGGTCAATATCGACCACGTTGCCACCATCCGCAATGCCCGCGGCGGCGACTATCCGGACCCGGTGCGGGCCGCGCGCATGGCCGCCAATGCCGGCGCCGATGGCATCACCGCGCATTTGCGCGAGGACCGGCGCCACATCACCGATGACGATATTGCCCGGCTGGGCGCGCAGATCGACCTGCCGCTCAATCTGGAAATGGCGGCCACGGATGAAATGCTGCGCATCGCCCTCGAGGCCCGCCCCCATGCCGCGTGCCTGGTGCCGGAAAAGCGCGAGGAGCGCACCACGGAGGGCGGTCTGGACGCCGCCGGGCAGCAGGATCATTTGGCGCGCTTTGTCAGCGCCCTGCGCGAAAACGGCACCCGGGTTTCGCTGTTCATCGAACCGGCCCGGCGCCAGCTGGATGCTGCCCTGGCGCTGGGCGCGCCGGTGGTCGAGCTGCATACCGGCGCCTATGCCGATGCCTGCAATGAGGGCCGCGCCGGGGATGCGGAGCGCATCTTGCAGGACTTGCGTGCCGCGGCGGATTATGGCGCCCGCGCCGGGCTGGAAATCCATGCCGGCCACGGCCTCACCTATGACAGCGTCAAGCCAGTGGCGGCCATCGCCCCGGTGCGCGAACTCAATATCGGCCATTTCCTGATCAGCGAGGCGATCTTTTGCGGCCTGGACCAGGCGGTCAGCCACATGCGCACGCTGATCGCCCAGGCCCGCGGGGGAGTGGCGCCATGATTCTGGGCCTGGGCGCAGACCTGTGCGACATTACCCGCATCGAGAAAACCCTGGAGCGCTATGGCGCGCGCTTCACCACCCGTGTGTTTACCGCCATCGAGCGGGAAAAATCCGACCGCCGCCGCGCCCGGGCCGCGTCCTATGCCAAACGCTTTGCCGCCAAGGAAGCCTGCGCCAAGGCGCTGGGCACCGGCATGCGCCAGGGCGTCGCCTGGCGCGACCTGGGCGTGGTCAACCTGCCAGGCGGCCAGCCCACCATGGCGCTGAGCGGCGGCGCAGCCCGGCGGCTGGACGCGCTGACCCCAAAGGGGTATCAGCCGGTCATTCACTTGACCATAACCGATGACTATCCCCTGGCGCAGGCGTTTGTGGTCATCGAGGCCCGAAAGACTGGCGCAGAAGGACATGACAATGACTGACAAGACCGCCGCCAGACCCGCCAGCGC
>JALWUB010000228.1 GCA_026993275.1 Robiginitomaculum sp.
ACCGGGTATTTGGCGGCCACGCCTTCCCACGGGTCGGCCTGCAATTGCTTCATGCCCAGCGAAATACGCTGGCTGTCCGGGTTGATCTTGACGATCTGCACTTCGATCTTGTCGCCAACGCTGAGCACCTGGCTGGGATGATTGACCCGGCGCCAGCTCATGTCGGTGACGTGCAGCAGGCCGTCAATGCCGCCCAGGTCCACAAAGGCGCCGTAATCGGTGATGTTCTTGACCACGCCCTCGCGCACTTCGCCCTCGTGCAGCTGGTTGATCAGTTCGGCGCGCTGTTCGGCGCGGGATTCTTCCAGAATGGCGCGGCGCGACACCACGATATTGCCGCGCGGGCGGTCCATCTTGAGAATCGCGAAAGGCTGTTCACGGCCCATGAGCGGACCAATGTCCCGCACCGGGCGGATATCGACCTGGCTGCCCGGCAAAAACGCGCTGGCGCCGCCAAGATCGACGGTGAAGCCGCCCTTGACGCGGCCGACAATGGCGCCATTGACGGTTTCGCCCGCCGCATAGGATTTTTCCAGCCGGTCCCAGGCCTCTTCACGGCGCGCCTTTTCACGGGACATGACCGCTTCGCCCAGGGCATTCTCGACACGCTCCAGATAGATGTCCACATGGTCGCCAACCTCGACCTTTTCGGGTTCGCCATTGTTGACGAATTCGCGCAGCGGGATGCGGCCTTCGGTTTTCAGGCCGACATCGACCACCACGACATCGTTTTCGATGGCGGTGACCAGGCCGGAGACCACACGGCCCTCCAGCGCGTCCTTGCCGGCAAAGCTGGCTTCAAGCATTTGTGCGAAATCTTCGCGGGAGGGGTTCATGGTTTCCGTTGCGGTTTCCGTGGCGGACATATTCGATTGTGACTCCAAAGCATGAGACCGTCCGGCACAGGCCGGCGGCGGCGCCAACATGGCGCAAGGGGGCGCGGGCCTTGCCCGTCCCCGGAAGGGTGTGTGTTTCTCAAGGCAGCGCCGCTCTGGCTGTCTGGGATTTCCGTCTAGGGATTCGCATCCCTGTCAGGTTCAGCCATGGCCGCATCAACAATGCGCCGGGCCGCCTCGAACGCCGCGTCTATACTCAAGCCGCCCGTGTTTAGCAAGTGCGCATCGGCAGCGCGGCGCATGGGCGCATCCTTGCGTCCGGCATCGCGGGCATCGCGTTCGCGCAATTGTTCGAGAACCTGCTCATAGGTGATGCGCTCGCCGCGTCCGCGCAATTCCTCATACCGCCGCCGCGCCCGCTCTTCCGCCGGGGCACAGACCCACAGTTTCACGTCGGCCTGCGGGCAGATCACCGTGCCGATATCGCGGCCATCCAGCACGGCGCCGCCGGGCTGGGCCGCGAAGCTGCGCTGATACTCCAGCAGCGCCTGGCGCACTGCCGGGATGGCCGCGACCCTGGACGCGGCTGCGCCTGCGCGCGCCGAGCGCAGTTCGGGATCGGTCAGGGCCTGTGCCGTGACGCGCCGGGCGCTGGCCAGCGCGGCCTTTTCGTCAGCCGGGTCCTGACCTGCGCGCAGCACGCCCAGCCCCGTGGCGCGATAGAGCAGGCCGGTATCCAGATGCGGCAGGTTGTAGGTTCTGGCGAGATAGCGGGCGATGGTGCCCTTGCCCGAGGCCAGCGGACCATCAACGGCAATCAGCATGGCCGCAGCTCCAGCGCCGCGCCCAGGCTTTGCATGTCCCTGGCAAAATCCGGGTAAGAGGTTGCAATGCTCGCCGGGTTGTCAACGTGCAGCGTGTGCGGCGCGATCAGGCCCAGCACCAGTGCGGCCATGGCAATGCGGTGATCGCCATCGGTGCGCACCGTCACGGGCGGCTGTGCCGCACCGCTCCAGGCCATGCCAGAGCCCTCTATGCGCAACCAGTCCGGCCCGCTGTGCACCGTGACGCCTATGTGTTTCAGCATGTCCTCAATCCGGGCGATCCGGTCGCTTTCCTTGTGGCGCAGCTCGCCAATGCCCTGCATCAGGGTCGTGCCGCTGGCTGCTGCCGCCAGCACGGCCAGCGCCGGGTATTCATCGATCATGGACGGCGCCATGGCGGCGGCAATTGTGACGCCATGCAGGTGTGAGGCGCGCACGCGCAGATCGGCCACGTCCTCGCCGCCCGCCTGGCGCGGGTTCAGAATGTCGATGCGCCCGCCCATGCGCAGCACGGTCTGCACAAATCCGGTGCGCGCCGGGTTCATCAGCACGCCCTTGAGCGTGATGTCGCTGCCGGGCATGCTCAGCGCCGCAGCCATGGCAAATGCCGCCGAGGACGGATCGCCGGGCACGGTGATGTCTGTGGCCCTCAGGGCGGCCGGGCCGTGCAGGCGCACCCGGTGCCGCCCGTCCGGCAGCATTGCGCTGCTGACCGTGGCGCCAAAGGCGGCCAGCATGCGTTCTGTGTGATCGCGGCTGAGCGCCGGTTCGGTCACCTCTGTCACACCATCGGCCCGCAGGCCGGCCAGCAGCAAGGCCGATTTGACCTGGGCCGAGGCGATGGGGATGTGCGTGCTTCCGGCCCTGGGTGCGGGACCGGCAACAATGTGCACGGGCAGGTGGCCGTCCTGGCTGTGTGCCGTGACGCCCAGGGCGCGCAGCGGTGCCAGCACCCGCTCCATCGGCCGGGCGCTCAGGCTCTCGTCGCCGGTAAAGCGCGCCTCCAGCCCAAGCCCGGCCACCATGCCCATGGTCAGGCGCGCGCCGGTCCCGGCATTGCCAAAATCAAGTGCTTCTGCGGGCGTTTGGCCTCCATCCGGGCCAAAGCCGGTGACCAGCCAGGCGCGCTGTTGCGCGCCGCGCTCGATGTGCGCGCCAAGGCTGCGCATGGCTTCCAGGGTGCACAGCACATCCTCGCTCTCCAGCAGGTTGGCAATCCGGCTGGTGCCCTGGGCCAGGCTGGCCAGAATCAGGGCCCGGTGCGAGATGGATTTGTCTGCCGGGACATCGAGTGCGCCATGCAGGCCGGGGCCGGTCCGGGCCGCAGCCCGGTTGTGAAGGGCGGGTTTGCTCACGGTAAAACCAAATTCAACAGATTTACGGAAAAATGGTTTTGACAGCGCCGCGGGATCATGGCAAGCGACGCCGCCGATATTACTCATGAGGTTTTGCCGTGGCAAAAAATGATCCTGGCACCAAACAGACCTGCCCGGAATGTGGTGTCAAATTTTATGACCTGAACAAGCGGCCGGCCGTTTGTCCCAAATGCGCCCACAGCTATAACCCGGACGCTGGCGCAAAAGTGGTCAAGAAGCGTGAGCCGGAGCCGGAAGCCGTTGTGGAGCCCGAAGCCGCCGTGCTGGAAGACGAGGCCCCTGCTGCGGTGGAAGAAGACGAGATCGAAGGCCTGGATGCCGAAGAGGAAGAGGCCGAGGCGCTGGCGCTGGACAGTGACGAGCCGGCCATCCTGCCCACCGGGGATGAGGATGCCGATGATGAGCCCGTCGACGCAAAGGCGGCCTTGCCAGAAGGGTTCACCGAGGAAGGCGTGGAGGATGACGCCGATATTCTCGTCGAAGACACGGAAGAGATTGACCTGGACGAGGACCTGGAAGAAGACTGATTAAAGCGCTTGCCCGCAAAGCGGGCGGCGACTAGATTGCCGCTCCGCCAGGGCGCCCGGCGCCTTGCGGGCATCATGATGGGGCCATAGCTCAGTTGGGAGAGCGCTTGCATGGCATGCAAGAGGTCGGCGGTTCGATTCCGCCTGGCTCCACCATCCTCCTTCCGCCAGAGACTGGTATTTGGCAGGCACTTGCCATTGTGTCGCTGTCGCAAAGGGTTACACCATATCCTGTGTCCCTGACAGGACGCAGAGACGGGTAATGGCCCTCATTTTCGGCATATTTGCCCATTCGTCTCTGCCGAGCGTTTTGGTGTCCTCGTTAAATGTAGGGGTAATGCCTGGGTGTTACTCAGCAGGATGCGTGATTCTGAGCAAACCCAAAAACGCAGGCAGTGGGCACAGATGGCGAAGATTGCCCTTAGGCCTGTAAACATGAGGAGTCACCATGAGGCATGTGTTGATTGCGGCGATGGCGTGGGCCGCAGCGCTTGTGCTCTGGAGTGGGGCCAGCGCTTCGCCGCCAGAGCATCCACCGGCTGCGCACGGGCAGGTGCCGGATGCGGTCATTGCCGCACAGCGCCATCATCTTGCAGCCGAAACCCAAGACGCCGGATACGGGCCGCAATCGCCGCGCGATCTTGACAATGCCGAGGGGCGCAATCAGCGGGTTTTTGCCCTGTCTCCGCCTTCCGCCAGGATGAATTTTTGCAATATCCATTTTCACGAAAGTGCCGAACACAAGGGCGGCGAATTCACCACCTATGCCGGCAATGGCGATGGCCACGGCAATGGCAGCGGATTCAAATATGACGGCCATTTGCCAGCGTTCGAGACGGCGCCTTATTACGGGCACAAGGTGGGCACAAGCGAACACGGCGATCTGGAGCCCGGCGACACGATCGAGGTGCATTACGTCTATTCGACAGCGCAGGTCAAACCCGGCCCCACGCTTGGCGCTTGCCTGAGTGATGCCATCAAGAATCCGCAGCTCCGGGTCGAGGCACAGGTTTATGTTCTTGTGAACGATGATGCTGCGCTGGATTTCGCCGATCTGGCAAAGGTGGTCAAGATCGATGGGCTGTATCAGGCGGTCAACATTCCCGCCAATACCGGCACCCCGGTCGTGTATGCGGGGTCGACAACCGGCCCGGCTTACAACGAAAAGGGCTCGCCATATCACGTCACATGGTCTGTGCGCCCCAGGGTGGCCAAGGTGTCGATCTCGTCAGTGGACAGATGGCTCCATCACAACATGTTCGATGAAGACCACGCCCACGGGGTCCGCAATCTGGTGACCAACCCGGCCCTCTTGTCCCCGATCGTGAAAGGGACTGCGCGCTAACCCTCTTTCTCTTCCTCCCTGATCGCCGCGGCGATGCGTTCGGCCTGGGCATGCAGCACCTGCTTGTCGGCGGGCTTGCCGCGGCCATGGCGGTCAAAGGGCTGGCCTTCAAAGCGCGGAATGATGTGAAAGTGCAGGTGAAACACCGACTGGCCGGCCGGGGCGCCATTGAACTGGGTGAGGATCAGGCCGTCCGGGGAAAACGCCTTTTCCACGCCAAGGGCGACCTTCTTGACGCGGGTGATGGCCTTAGCCAGCACCGCGTCGTCAGTATCCAGCAGATTGCGCCCGGCCTGTTTGGGGATCACCAGCACATGCCCCGGCGCCTGCGGGAACAGGTCCATGCAGGCGAGCACATGCGCATCTTCATAAACCTTGCAGCACGGCGCCTCGCCGCGCAGGATCTTGGCGAAAATGTTGTCCGGGTCATAGTCACCGCGCAAGCTCATGAGCGCCTCCTTCCCACACCAAAGAGGCCTCTGGCCTAACGCAAAGCCGCGCCCCCGTCCATGGGCAAATGGCCGCACTCAGGCCGGGTCTGCGTCTTCCCTGATATAGGCACTGGCCCAGGCGGCGATGACGCGGGCGGCATAGCGCGCATGGGCGGGGCGGGAGAGCAGATGGTCTGCGCCCGCCAGGGCAACAAAGCTCTTGGGGTGGCGCGCCTGTTTGAAAATGTGCGCGGCGTTCTCAATGCCGACGGTCTGGTCCGTGGGCGCATGCATGACCAGCAAGGCGCGTCTGAGATTGGCAATCGCCCGGTCCAGGTTTTGCGCCCGCACGTCATCGAGAAACTGTTTTTGCACCAGGAATGGCCGCCCGGCCAGGGTGACCTCGGCCTTGCCCTCCTGTTCGATCTCGCCAATGGCGGGGCCGAAATTGTGCAGCACATGGGCCGGGTCCGCCGGGGCGCCAATGGTGGCCACGGCGCGCACCGCGGGCAGGGACGGGGCCGCCGCCAGCACGGCCGCGCCGCCAAGGCTGTGGCCGATCAGCAGGGACGGCGCCGCCAGACGCTGCGCCAGGGCCTGGGCGGCGCTGAGCAGGTCGGCAATGTTGGAGGAAAAGTTGGTGTTGGCGAACTCGCCCTGCGAAAGCCCGAGGCCGGTAAAGTCAAAGCGCAGCACGGCAATGCCGTGCCCGGCCAGGGCGCGGGCAATGGTGCGCGCCGCCAGAATGTCTTTCGAGCAGGTGAAGCAGTGGGCGAACAGCGCCGTGGCGGTGATGGCGCCCGCGGGCCGCTCCAGCGCCGCCGCCAGCAGTGCGCCGGTATTGCTGGCAAAGTCAAAGCGTTCCGTGGTCATCGCCGCTCCCTTTGGGAGATGGTGCCAGGCCGCCGCCCTTGCGAAAAGGCGTCATCGCTTCAAGTGCGCTCACATCATGGTGAATGGCGGCGCGCTCCTGGCG
>JALWUB010000229.1 GCA_026993275.1 Robiginitomaculum sp.
CCGCCGCAGCGGCGTTATCTGGCCGAGATTCTCTATGGCTTTTTGCGCCGCGATTACCGCCGCGTTGCCGAGGTGCATTTCGAGGCCGGCTATGTGCCCGGTGATTTCCGGGTGGATGACTTTGCCCAGGCCTTGCGCGCCGTCGGCGAGCCGATCTTTGGCAAGACCGCGCGCGAGGTCTCCATGAGCCAGCTTCTGCTGCAGCTTTTCGATGTCACGGCGCAGTTCAACATGCATTTGCGCCCCGAACTGGTGCTGCTGCAAAAGACCATGGTGCAGGTCGAGGGCGTGGCGCGCATGCTGGACCCGGACCATGACCTGTGGGGCACGGCCCGCCCGGTGGTGGAAAACTGGATGCGCCGCGAGCTTGGCCCGGAAGGCAGGCTCAACGCAGCCGTGGATACGGCGCTGGAGCTGCACCGGCTCCTCGAGCGCCTGCCGCGCGCCCTTGAGGGCGCCATGGACATGCTGGACACGATGCGCAGCAACGGCCTGCCCCTTGATCCGGCCAGCTTGGAAGCCCTGGCCGCCGCCCGCGCCCGGCATACCCGCTGGGCCCGCCGCTCCCTGGTCGTGCTGGCACTCGCGGCCGTGGCGATAGCCATGAAGGCCTGGATGTAGGGCGGGGGTCTGCAGCACTCCCGCCGCCTGCCCTTGCGCAAGCGAGGGCCGGGGTGACGCAGGCGGTGGAGACAGTGTCCTCTTGAAAGTTTTACGGGTCATACGGGGACAAATCCTGCAAGCCTGAGCCCTCCTTGCCTCCTCCCTCTTCCCGCCGGGGAGAGGGAGTCCTGCCGCATGGCCCGCTCATGGCCTGCATGTCCTGTTTTTTGTCCCGACCAAGCCATGGGGCAGGCCATGTGCAGGCCAGTTTCGGACACTTTCGAACCAGAACCAGTTAGAAAACAAGCCACTTCGGGCCATGGCAAGCCATGAATTACGGGGACAAGTCTGCACCTGTCCCCACCCCAGTGCACAAGCGCATAATCAGGATGTGCGGGACTCTCAACAAGGGCTCTGCAAAGAACGACTGAGATTGTGAATCAAGCCCTGTATAGCCTTGCAACCCTTCAGCACCGCAAGGAAAGACGCCGTGCGCGCATCCCGCACCCCCTGAAAGCCCTTTGCGGAGTCTCAAACAGCTCCGCTATTCCAATGAAAAACACCGCTATCCCCGGGGAAACGGGAAAGGGATTTTCAAAAGTGGGGATTCCCCGAAAAGAAGGCCTTGAACGTCATGAACGCGGCGCGCCGGTCAGGCCTCAAGCGCCGCAGTGAGACGGCCGGTCAGCACATCCTGGCTGACCTTGTCTGCATTGGCGCCCCAGATGTGCGCTGGCGCCTGCAGGCGCAAGGTGATAAAGGCATCGCGCAGCGGCCCCTCCGGCAGGGCATCGGCGCTGAAGACCAGCGCCGCGCGCTCGGCGAACAGGCGCGGGTTTTCACCCCTGGCCGCCAGCAGCCAGTCCGTGAGCGGCTGCAGGGCGCTGATGGCGCCGCCGATCCGGCCGACCTCCTCACGGAAGGCTTGCAGCACCGCATCCTTGCCCAGGGCGCGCTGGATATCGAGGGCGATGACATTGCCCGAGCCTTCCCAGATGGCGTTCAACGGTGCGGCGCGATACAGCCGGGCCATGCCGGTTTCCTCCACATAGCCGACGCCGCCAAAGCATTCGAGCGCCTCGGTCACCAGGCCGGGCTGGCGCTTGCACAGCCAGTATTTGGCAATCGGCGTCAGCACCCGCGACAACGCCGCTTCGTGCCCGTTCTCTGCCGCCGCATCAAAGCTGGCGCCAACACGGAAGGCCAGCGCCAGCGCTGCCTCGCTTTCCAGCGCCAGGTCGGTCAGCACATTGCGCATCAATGGCTGGTCGATCAGCTTTCTCTGAAACGCGGTGCGCTGGCGGACGAAATTGGCCGCCATCAGCACCGCCTTGCGCATGGCCCCGGCGGAACCGGTGATGCAGTCATAGCGGGTATGGTGCGCCATGATGATGATGGTGGGGATGCCGCGCCCGGGCTCGCCAATGCGCCGCGCCCAGGCGCCGCGATACTCGATCTCGCTGGAGGCGTTGGAATGGTCGCCAAGCTTGTTTTTCAGGCGCTGGATTTCCATGGCGTTGCGGCTGCCGTCCGGGCGCCAGCGCGGCACCAGAAAACAGCTCAGGCCCTCGTCCTCATAGGCCAGGGTGAGGAAGGCATCACACATTGGCGCCGAACAGAACCATTTATGGCCGGTCAGTTCAACCTCGTCGCCGCCCAGGCTAGCGGCACGGGTGGTATTGGCGCGCAGGTCCGAGCCGCCCTGCTTTTCGGTCATCGCCATGCCCATGGTGGCGGCGGTTTTTTGCGCCGCAGGCAAGACGCGCGGATCATAGGCCGGCGTGGTGACGCGCGGCGTCCATTCGGCATCGGCCCAGGGCTCGCCCTTGAGCACCGGGGTCACCGCATAGGTCATCGACATCGGGCAGCACACGCCGCCATCGGCAAAGGCCATCATCGCCATCAGGGCGCCGTGGGTGGTGTGGCCGCCATGGCGGTGGGTCCAGGCGCGGCTGGACACGCCTGCCTCCAGGCCCAGGCGCATCAAATCATGATAGGCCGGGTGAAACTCGACCTCGTCAATGCGCATGCCCTGGGCGTTGAAGGCGTGCAGGACGGGCGGGTTCTCATTGGCCAGGCGGCCCCATTCGCGCGCTTGCACCGAGCCGGCGCGGCGGCCAAAGGCGTCCAGATGGGCGCTTTGGGCGCGAAGCGCTGCGCTGTCATGGCCGTCCAGGCGGTCGAAGGCGCGCTGCACCGCTTCGCTGAGCGCCGGATCGCCGAACAGGGAGACATCGCCCAGTGGCTCGGGCTGATTGCAGACCTCATGGGTGGCAAGGCTGGCGCGGGGATGAAAGGCAGGCATGTGACGTGTCCCGTTGTGCAATGATCTGGCGGCAGGATAGGCGCAAAAATCTCATCCGCCAATGATGCGGCTGGTTTAAGGGGTTTTTTATGGATTCGCTGCTAGGATCAGCGCAAACAAAAAATAACAGGGGTGTGGCCGAATGCTTGCACAACAGATGCAGCCGCCAGAACGTGGTGAAAATCAAGAGCTCAGGGAAAGCTATTTGCGCACGCTCATGCTCGTCGAGCGCCTGCACCGGCAATTGCTGGACGTGCTCAAGGACGAACTGGACCGGCAGCGCCGCGATGACATCAACAGCGTGCAGGCGCTCTTGTTGTTCAACATTGGCGATGACGAACTGACCGCCGGGGAATTGCGCACGCGCGGCCACTATCTGGGCTCCAACGTCTCCTACAATCTGAAAAAGCTGGTCGATGGCGGCTATCTCTCGCACCAGCGCTCGGCCAAGGACAAGCGCGCCGTGCGCGTGCGCCTGACCGAAGAAGGCGCCAAGGTGCGCGCCATGGTCAGCGATCTGTTCGACCGCCAGCTGGGTTCGCTGGGACCCGTTGCCAATCTCGGCGGCGAGGCACTGCACAGCCTCAATACGGCGCTGATGCGGCTGGAGCGCTTCTGGAGCGACCATATCCGCTACCGCTTGTAGGCCTGCCCCGCTGAACGCCTTGCCTTGAAGGCCAGACTGTTTCACCTTGCCCGTTCAAAGGCGGTGGCAAGGGGTATGGCGGCGTGTGGTCTTTATGCTGTCCGCCCGCGTTTCTGTTTGGCGTGGCAAGAGACTGTGCCCGCCGCGCATCCGTTTTCCGCTTTGCTGCATCTTATGGGCAGACGGCGAGATCAACCGCTGCAAACAATGGAGAAGACAATGGTATACCTTGTTCCCCTGGCGCCATTTCTGATGATTCTTGGTATTATGGGGATTGCCGCATGGGCACGCATACGCGCCAATGCCGCGATCCAGGAGACCATACAAAAGGCCATTGACAAGGGCGTCGAACTGACCCCCGAAACCGTCAAGGCCCTGGGCGCACAAGCCCGGCCGCCGCAAAGCGACTTGCGCGGCGGCCTGATCACCATTGCCGTGGCCCTGGGGCTGATCGCGCTGGGTGTTGGCATCAATGTTGCCGATCCCGATGAGGAGATCATCCCCATCATGGCGGGCATTGCGGCGATCCCCGGCTTCATCGGCCTCGCCCTTGTGGCCATGCACTTTTTCCTGAAAAGCGGCAAAGCGCAGTAAGACAGGACAGTCAGGGCATGGCTGCATCAGATCTTGAACTGGTGGCTCTGACCGCCGCCACCGGCGACCGGCACGCCTTTGGCCAACTGGTCGAGCGTTACCAGACGCTGGTGCGCGCCATGCTGACGCGCATATGCGGCAACCATGCGCTGGCCGATGATCTGGCGCAGGAGACTTTTATCAAGGCCTATCGCAAGATCGGCAGCTTTACCGGCAAGGGCAGTTTCAAGAGCTGGCTGTGCCGCATCGCCTATACGGAGTTCCTGCAGGCAGCGCGCAAGCGCAAGGCGGCGCAGGCGGCGCTGGAGCGGTTTCAGGCACACCAGGACAGCCAGCAGCCGCATGCAAACTGGGACACGGGCGACGCCCTGGACCTGGACCGGGCACTGGGGCGCTTGAGCGAGGTGGAGCGCAACATGATCGTCCTGTGTTTTTCCACCGGCCTGAGCCATGCGGAAGCGGCGCAGGTGACGGGCTTGCCACTGGGCACGGTGAAATCCCATATTAACAGGGGCAAGGCGAAATTGCGGGCCATGCTCGAAGACAAGGAGGCAGCGCAGGCATGATGACCCCCGAAGATGGCTTTGATGCCCGTCTGCGCGCGGCCTTTGAAAAGGCGGATGCGCAGATCACACCTGATCCGGCCTTTACCCGGCGCGTGCTTGGCCGCCTTGGCAAGAGCGTCAATCCGCGTCTGCTGGTGCTGGGCAGTGCCGGTGCCACGGGCTCGGCCCTGGCCTCGGCACAGCTGGAGCGCCTTGTTGACGGCATTCAGTTCCATAATGCCGTGCTGACGCAGGTTTTCGACACATTTGGCGCGCAAGGCATTGTCGCGGCGGCGTTTACCCTTGCCGCAGCCAGCCTCGCCTATGCCCTGCCGCGGGTGCGGCTTTAAGAAGAACGGGCAACTGGATTGCACGGTTGCTGCAAGCCGGGTGATTGGGTAGGTTCGCCCGCCAGCCGCGGGCGCCTGTTGCGCTGTTCAACCTAACCGCAGAGAAAATCACCGTGTCCGACATATTCAACGAAGTTGACGAAGAGTTGCGCCGCGACCGCGCCGTGGAATTGTTCAACCGCTACCGGCCGCACATGATCATCCTGACCCTGGCGATTGTGCTCGGTGTCAGCGGATACAAGAGCTGGCAATGGTATAGCGCCCGCAAGCAGGCACGGGCGTCTGAGGCCTTCAGCGCGGCGGAACACTTGCTGGAAAACGGCGCTTACAAGGACGCAGAAAAGGCCTTTGCAGAATTTGCGGCCAAGGCGCCAAGGGGCTACAAGGCCATGGCCATGCTGGAGGAAGCCGCTGCGGCGGCGCGCACCGGCAAGACGGCCGAGGCGGCAAAGCTCTATATGCAGGCTTCCAAGAGCCTGACCGACCCGCTTTACAAGGACCTGGCCATCCTGCGCGCCGCGCTGGCGACAGCCGACGAGTTGTCCCTGGCCGATCTCGATGCCCGGCTGTCGCCGCTGACCGGGCCGGGGCGGCCCTACCGCTTCACCGCGCGCGAACTGCTGGCCGCCAAGGCCTTCGAAGAAGGCGATCTGAAACGCGCCCGGCAGGAATACAGCTATCTGTCGCTGGCGCTTGATGCGCCCACGGGGGCCCGCAACCGCGCCGGCCAGGCCCTGGCCGTGCTCGGGCCGGAGCCGCCTGCTGCGCCCAGACAGGACACGCCGGCAAAGCCCAAATCTGAAAGCAAGGACAAGGCCCCATGAAACGCATTGCTTTGGGGCTCTGTGCCCTTGTGCTGCTGGTCAACGGGTGCTCGACCATTGGCAAGGTCGTTCCTTTTGTTGGCGGCAGCGAAGAAAAGAAAAAGGCCAAGCAGGGCGCCCTGCCCGATGAGGACCGGCGCATTTCCGTCCTGACCTTCGAGCAGGAATTGCAGGTCGAGGACAAGGACGGCAAGCCCGCCATCGTGCTGCCCCTGCCTTATGTCAATGCCGACTGGGCCCAGACCGGCGCCTTTCCAAGCCATGCGCCGCAGCACCTGGATGCCGGAAACGGCCTGCAAAAGGTGTGGAAGCACAAGATCGGCAAGTCCAGCTATACACGCGGGCGCATTGTCGCCCCGCCCGTGCTGGCCGCCGGGGTCATCTATGTGCTCGACGCCAAGGGCGCCGTGCGCGCCATTGACAGCAAGACCGGGCGTTC
>JALWUB010000230.1 GCA_026993275.1 Robiginitomaculum sp.
ATTTTGCGCATCATCATCGGCGCCCTGCTGGTGCTGGGTGTATTCTTCGGCGCGTCCGTGGGCATGCCCTGGCTCAACCCCTGGGGCTGGATCGGCCTGGTCCCGCTGATCACCGGGCTGCTTGGCTGGTGCCCGGCCTATGCAATTCTGGGCATCAAGACCTGCCCGGCCAAGGCGCAAAAATAATCTGCTGAAAACGGGCCGGGCTCACGGCCTTTTAAGGGGCAGCGGCATGCCCGGCCCTGCGGCGCCGGTATCGCACCATTGCCAGAGCCTTGCCAGGCGGCCGCCGCCCGTGCGCCCGCGCTGATCCAGTGCCCTGACCTGGCCGCTGCGGACCAGATCGCGGCGAAAGTTCTGGGTGTGCAACGGCAGGCCCAGCACGGCCTGCACGGTTTTCTGCAATCCGCCCAGGGTGAAGGGCGTCTCCACCAGAGCCGGCATGAGCGGCATGAGGGCAAGGTCGCGGCGCATTTGCGCCAGAGCGCTGGCGAGGATGTGGCGGTCATCGCCCTCCATGATGCAGCCATAGCTTTCCGCATGGCGGGCGCGAATGCCAACCTTGCCGCCAGCGCGGTCGCGCAACGCCTCGGCGGCAAGCGCGGCCTGATAGAGCAGGGCAAAGCGCGCATCGCACAAGGCCGCGTTCCAGGTGTCTGCGCCGAACAGGTCTGTGATCTGCGCATGGCGCCGGGCTGCTTCACCGCCCGCCGCCGCACCGGCCCAGGCGCGCAAGGCCGGGCGCAGCACATGCGCCAGCGCATCGGGCTCGCCCGCAAGACGGCTTTCCCAGGGGAAAAACGCCGCCATGCGGGTCCAGCAGACGCCGCGGGGCATGAACGCCGTGCGGTCGCGCACCAGCGCCAGCAGACCGATTTGCACACGCCCGGCCGCGGGGCGCACGCCGAGCTGGGTGATGCGGCTGATTCTTGCGGTGGTGTGGATGCTGGCCCAGTCGCGCAGACACGCTTGCGGGCTTTGCCCGCGGCGCGGATCATAGGCGGTGCCGGGCAAATGCAACACCGGTTCGCGGCCCTTGCCAGGGGCATGCCTGGTCAGCACATAAAGGCCGGACGGATCTGCCGCCGCCAGCACCGCGCGGATTTCGGCGCCGGTGTCAGCCATCGGCACTGATGGCGGCGCTCAGCGCCTCGAACCGCGCCAGATAGGCCGCTTGCGCCTTGGTCACCGGCAGCGGCTCCAGGGTGATGTGCAGGTCCGGCGGCGGGCGCATGAAGTGTCTGGCGCACTCGGCCTTGCTGAAACCGGCAATCTGTGCCGCTTCCAGCGCCGCGCTGATGCGGTCGGCGCGCTTGATCAGGCGCGCAATGCCGGCAGGCAGATGCGCTGGCAGGCCAAAGCGCACATGAATCGCGGCCTCCAGAGCGTTTTCTATGGCCTTGTAGCCATCGCCCAGTGCCGCCTTGAACGGGCTGATCATGTCGCCAATGACGTATTCGGGCGCGTCGTGCAACAGCGCCGCCAGCCGCCAGCGCGCATCC
>JALWUB010000231.1 GCA_026993275.1 Robiginitomaculum sp.
TGGCGGTGCAAAAGGCCTCCATTGCCAAGGCCAGGGCGACCCTGGCGCAGGCGCAAAAGGATTATGACCGGCAAAAGGCCCTGCTTGCGGAAGACGCCATCAGCCAGGCGCTGTTTGATGCCACCGAGCGGGCTCTGGCGGTGGCCAGGGCCGATGTCTCGCTGGCCGAAGCCCAGTATCAAAGCGCCCTGGCCAGCCAGTCGCAGCGCAAGGCGGCGCTGGAAACGGCCAGGGTGGACATGCGCCGCACCTATATCCGCTCGCCCATAGACGGTGTCGTCATCGAGCGCGTGATCGATCTGGGGCAGACGGTGGCGGCGTCCTTTGCCGCGCCGGTGCTGTTCCGCATTGCCCAGGACCTGAGCGACATCCGGATCGATGCAGCCGTGGTCGAGGCCGATATTGGCGGCATCGAGAAAGGCGACCCGGTGGTGTTCAGCGTCGATGCCTATCCGGACGACCAGTTCACGGGTGTGGTCGAACAGGTGCGCCTGGCGGCCACGGAAACCCAGAATGTGGTGACCTATACCGTTGTCATCGCCGCCAGGAATCCGGACCTGAAACTGCTGCCCGGCATGACCGCCAATGTGGAAATCACGGCCGAGAAACGCGAAAACGTGCTGCGCCTGCCCTCCGCGGCGGTGCGCTTCAAGCCGCCCAGGAACGGCCCGCCCGTGGCCAGGGACGAAGCCGCCGGGGCAGGGCAGGGGGCGCGCCGCGGCGGCAATGCCTTTGCCGCCCGCTTTGCCAGCCAGATGGCGAAGCTGGGAGTGTCCGCCGGCGTGCAAAAGGCGCTGGCCGCCGACATGCGCAAGGAAATGCAGGCCTTTGCCAAGATTGCCTCCAGCCCGGTGGCGCAGTTTGACCGCAATGGCATCCGCCAGCGCCGCCGGGCGCTGATCGAGCGGGTGCTGAAACGCCATCTCACGGCGGAACAGTATGCCGCCTACGAAAAGTCCCAGAAGGCCAGCGCCCGTCTCAAGCGGGTGCAGGCCTGGCAGGTGAATGATGCCGGGGAACTGGTGCCGCGCATGCTGGTGCTGGGCCTGGACGATGGCCAGTTTGTGCAAATCCTGCGCGGGGCCAAAGAGGGCGAGCGCTTTGTCACCCGCGTCTCTGTCAAGACCGCAGGAAGCTGATTGTGGATAATGGCGGCATGATCGAGGCCCGCAAGGTCACCAAGGTCTATACCATGGGCGACCAGAAGGTGCAGGCGCTGCGCGGCGTGGACCTGAGCATAGAGCGCGGCGCCTTTACCGCCATCATGGGGCCATCGGGGTCCGGCAAATCGACGCTGATGAACCTCATCGGCGCGCTCGACCAGCCGACCAGCGGCGAGCTGATGATCGAGGGCCGCGGCCTCTCCGCCCTCAGCCAGAGCGCGCTCGCGGATTTGCGCAACCGCACGCTTGGCTTCGTGTTTCAGCAATTCAACCTGCTGCCGCGCGCCAGTGCGCTGCAAAATGTCAAGCTGCCGCTGCGTTATGCCCGCCATGATGT
>JALWUB010000232.1 GCA_026993275.1 Robiginitomaculum sp.
GGGCGCTGACCGGGCGCTGATTGCGCTCCATCAGGTTCAGATAGCTGGCGGAGACGCCGATATCGGCGGCCATCTTCACCTGGGTCAGCCCCATCTGCTTGCGCAGGCTTTTCAGGCGCGCGCCCGCAAAAAGTTTTTTCTCGGCCATCAGATATTACAATATTTACAATTTGACAGATAAACTATCATACAGCGCCAACACGTAAACCCTTATTTCCTGTATTTATCTCTCAGGCATGGCATATTTGTAAAAGAAGTCAAACCAAGAGGCCCGTAGGGCCTCTCCAGGAGGCCATGATGAGCACAGAAGAGTTTTCACACCTGATTCCGTCCGCGCCCGCCGGGCGTTATGAAGGCATCACCCGCGCCTATGGCGCGCAGGAGGTCAAGCGCCTGCGCGGCTCGGTGCCGATTGCCTACAGTCTTGCCGAGCGCGGCGCCAACCGCCTGTGGGAACTGCTCCATGACGAGCCCTATGTGCATGCGCTGGGGGCGCAGAGTGGCAATCAGGCCATGCAGATGGTGCGCGCCGGGCTGAAGGCGATCTATCTGTCCGGCTGGCAGGTGGCGGCCGATGCCAACACCGCCGGGGCGATGTATCCGGACCAGTCGCTCTACCCGGCCAATTCCGGCCCGGAACTGGCCAAGAGGATCAACCGCACCCTGCAGCGCGCCGACCAGGTGGAATGCGCCGAGGGCGGCGCCCGGCGCGACTGGTTCGCTCCCATCGTTGCCGATGCCGAGGCCGGCTTTGGCGGCCCGCTCAACTGTTTCGAGATCATGAAGGCCTATATCGAGGCCGGCGCCGCGGGCGTGCATTTCGAGGACCAGCTGGCGTCGGAGAAAAAATGCGGGCACTTGGGCGGCAAGGTGCTGATCCCGACCCGCGCCCATGAGCGCAATCTGCAGGCGGCGCGCCTGGCTGCCGATGTGTGCGGCGTGCCGACCCTGATCGTTGCCCGCACCGATGCGGAAAGCGCCAGGCTGATCACCTCGGATGTGGACGAGCGCGATCACGAGTTCATCGACTATGACGCCGGGCGCACGCCGGAAGGGTTTTACCGGCTCAAGGGCGATGGCGTCGATCATTGCATCAAGCGCGGCCTCGCCTATGCCAGGGTGGCGGATTTGCTGTGGTGGGAAACCTCCAGGCCCAATCTGGAAGACGCGCGGCGCTTTGCCGAGGCCATTCACAAGGAATTTCCCGGCAAGATGCTGGCCTATAACTGCTCGCCCAGCTTCAACTGGGAAGCCAATCTGGACAAGGACACCATTGCCGCATTCCAGCGTGAACTGGGCGCCATGGGCTACAAGTTCCAGTTCGTCACCCTCGCCGGTTTTCACAATCTCAATTACAGCATGTTCGAACTGGCGCGCGGCTATCGCGATCGCGGCATGGCCGCCTATTCCGAACTGCAACAGAACGAGTTTGCCGCCGAGCCGCACGGCTACACCGCCACCCGGCATCAGCGCGAGGTCGGCACCGGCTATTTCGATGCGGTCGCCAATGCGATTTCCGGCGGTGCCGCCTCGACCACGGCACTGGACGAATCCACCGAGGCCGCCCAGTTCACGGCCGCCGCGGAATAGCCCGGCGCCGGGGCAGGCCTTTCGCCTGCCCCCTCCGCCCGGCCAGGACCTTTTGGCGGGCACCTCACCCGCTGCGCAGGGGGGAAGAGAGTGCTGGTGGAAAGGAGCGGGCGCCCTCCATGGTTCGGCATTGCTCGCCAGGAGGGCGCCGGGCATGCCGCGCGTCGTCCCTTCTCCCCGGTGGGGAGAAGGTCAGAGCCTGCCCTTGCGAAAGCGAGGGCCGGGGTGACGCGGGCGCTGGAAACGGTGTCCCCTTGAAAGCTTTACGGATCATACGAAGGCACGTCCTGCAAGCCTGCGCCCCTCACCCCCACCCTCTCCCCGCCGGGGAGAGGGAGTCCCGCAGCATGGCTTGCCTATCGGTTCATCCCCGCCTCATCCTGAGCGAAGTCGAAGGGTGAGGGTGCCGCATGGCCCGGTCCATGGCCTGGATGTCCTGTTTTTTGTGAGAAGCAAGCCATGGGCGGGCCATGTGCAGGCCAGTCTTGACGGTGCAAAGGCCAGTTCCGGCCAGTGTCGAACCAGAAGCGGTGAATAAGCAAACCATTTCAAGCCATTTCGGGCCACTGTGTGCGGGGATAAGTTTGCGCCTGTCCCCGCAAGGACACCGAAGCGGATAATCAGGCTGTGCGGGGCCTTCAAAGATGGCTCTGCACACGCGAATGAGATTGTGAATCAAGGCTCTGCATAGCCTTGCAGCCCTTCAGTGGTGCAAGGAAAGCCACCGTGCGCGCCCCAGACACCCTTGAAAGCCCGTTGCAGAGTCTCAAACAGCACTGCTGGTCCAGGAAAAAACACCGCTATCCCGGGGAAAACCGCAAAGCGGTTTTTTTGAAACGCCGCGAATGCTGATCCTTGCGGATCAGCCGCGCAGCTCCGGCAGATCGCGAAAATTGTCCAGCGCTTCGGGATTGGCCAGGGCGCTGGCGTTTTTCACCGCGCGGCCATGAATGACATCGCGCACCGCCAGTTCGGTGATCTTGCCGGACTTGGTGCGCGGAATGTCGGCGACCTGGACAATCAGCGCCGGCACATGGCGCGGGCTGGCGCCGGAGCGGATCTTGGCCTTGATCTGCTTGATGAGGTCATCGGTGAGCGTTTCGCCCTCGCGCAGCACCACGAACAGGACGACGCGCACGTCATCGCCCTGGTCCTGGCCAACGCAGACGCTGTCCAGCACCTGCGGGATCTGCTCGACCTGATTGTAGATCTCGGCCGTGCCGATGCGCACGCCGCCGGGATTGAGGGTGGCATCGGAGCGGCCGTAAATGATGACGCCGCCATGTTCGGTGATCTCGGCCCAGTCGCCATGGCGCCAGATGCCGGGAAAATGCTCGAAATAGGCGGCGCGGTAGCGGCTCTTTTCCGGATCGTTCCAAAAGCCCAGGGGCTGGCTCGGAAACGGTTTGACGCAGACCAGCTCGCCCTTTTCGCCGACCACCGGCTTGCCCTCCTCGTTCCACACTTCCACGGCCATGCCCAGGCCCGGGCCCTGAATCTCGCCCTCATAGACCGGCGACAGGGGATTGCCGAGCACAAAGCAGGAGACGATATCGGTGCCCCCCGACATGGAGGCAATCTGCGCGCCGGGGGCAATTTCCCTGGCGATGAAGGCGAAGCCTTCGGGGGAGAGGGGCGAGCCGGTGGAGCCGATCATGCGGATGGATGAGAGGTCATGTTCCCGGGCCGGGTGCTGGCCGGACTTGTGCACCGCGTCGATCCACTTGGCGGAAATGCCGAAATAGTCACACTTCTCCCGGTCGGCAATGCGAAACAGAACGCGCCCGTCCATGGCGAAGGGCGAGCCGTCATAGAGGATGATGGTGGAGCCGCCGCCAAGCCCGGCAACCAGCCAGTTCCACATCATCCAGCCGCATGTGGTGAAGAAGAACACCCGCGATTGCGGCCCGTTATCGCAATGCAGCTGGTGTTCCTTGAACTGTTGCAGCAACGCTCCGCCAGCCGAATGGATAATGCATTTCGGCTTGCCCGTGGTCCCCGACGAAAACAGGATGTAGAGCGGGTGATTGAAGGGCAGTGCCTTGTAGGGCACGCCGGCGCCGGTTTCAAGGAAAGCGTCCAGCGGGATGAAGCGCTCATCCTGGCCCAGATCCGCCGCCGTGCCCGCGAAGGGCTCCACGATGATGTGCTGCAGGGAGGGGATGTTGCCGGCAATGGCGGGCAGTTTCGTGCCCACGTCAAAGCTCTTGCCGCCATAGCGGTAGCCATCGCAGGCAATCAGGATCTTGGGCTCTATCTGGCCGAAGCGGTCGGTGACGCCGCCAACGCCAAAATCCGGCGAGGCCGACGAGAACACCGCGCCAATCCAGGCCGCGCCCAGAAAGGCCGCCAGGGTTTGCGGCATGTTGGGCATGATCGCGGCAATGCGGTCGCCCTCGCGCACGCCATGGGCGAGATAGGCAGCGGCAAAGCGCCCGGCCTGTTCCTTCAGCTGTGCCCGGCTCCAGGCATATTGGCGGCCGTCCTCGGTCCAGAACACCACCGCTTCGTCCGAAGGGTGGCCGCGCTCGATCAGGTTTTCCGCTGCATTGATGCGGCCATCCGGAAAAAACTGCGCATCGGGCATGTTGCCGCCATTGCGCAGCACCTGGGCGCCGGGATCGCCCTTCATGAAACAGGCCTTCCACACCGCGCTCCAGAACCGCGGCAGGTCGGCAATGGACCACTCATGCAGTTCGGCATAGGCGTCGGGCATGAGCGGGTCGAGGCCTGCAGCGGCTTTGGCGAAACGGCCCATGCGGCAACTGGTCTTTTGCGCATCGGTGGGGGTCCACAAAATGCGGGTCTGTGTTTGCTGTTTCATGCCCCGTTTTCTAGGCCAGAAGCAGGGCCAGCGTCCAGTCGGCGGGTGTCAAAGGCTGTGCCGTGAAAGCCGCCAGACGGCCGCGCCAGCGGCCAGTGCGCCAAGGCCCAGAAACGCCGCCAGCAGCCCGTGTTCATAAAGCGCGGCGCCAATGGCGAACAGCAGGGCATAGACCCCCAGGGTGGCGATGGTGGCGCTCAGCACATGGCGTTTCAGCCCGGCGCTGGCGGGCACGCCCTCTTTGGCGATATGGGCGCGAAAGGCGGCCAGTTTGGCCGCCGGGGTGGGCGGCGTCAGCAATGTCACGGCAAGCCAGCCCGCTGTGGTCAGCGCCACCGTCAGCGCAAAGCGCTGCCAGGTCTGCAGGCTGGCCGGGGCGAACAGTTCCAGGCCCGCCGCGGCAAGCAGCGAGAACACCATGGCGGCAATCTCGCTCCAGGCATTGATGCGGCCCCAGAACCAGCGCAGGAAAAACAGCAGGCCGGTGCCCGCGCCCACGGCCAGCAGCAGCCGGAAGGCCTGCATGGCGCTTTGCAGGGCCAGCGCCAGCACAGCCGCCAGCACCATCAGCAGCACCGTTGCCGCCTGCCCGGCGCGCACCTTGTCGCGCTCGCTGGCCCGCGGCCGCAAGAAGCGGCTGTACACGTCATTGACCAGATAGGCAGAGCCCAGGTTGAGCATGGTCGATATGGTCGAGATATAGGCCGCCAGGATGGAGGCGACGGCCAGGCCGATAAACCCGGCCGGCAGCAGCGTCAGCATGGCCGGATAGGCCAGATCATCCTGGATCAGCGCCGCATCCACATGGGGCAGGGCAGCCTTGAGGCTGGCCAGGTCCGGGAACACCACCAGCGAGGCCAGCGCCACGATGATCCACGGCCAGGGGCGCAGGGCGTAATGGGCAATGTTGAACAGCACCACCGCGCCAGTGGCGTTGCGCTCGTCCCTGGCCGCCAGCATGCGCTGCGCCACATAACCGCCGCCGCCGGGCTCGGCGCCCGGATACCAGGCGCTCCACCATTGCAGCAGCAGCGGCACCAGGAACAGGGGCACATACTGGTTGGGGTCTGAAAAGTCAGGCAGAACCGGGCGCTTGTCCAGCACGGCGGAATGGAGCATGAGCCCGTGCAGGCCCCCGACGCCATCGTGGTGCAGCGCAAACCAGGCGGCGGCCACGGCTCCGGCCATGGAGATGAGAAACAGGAAGAAGTCGGTCACGAGAACACCCAGCAGGCCGCCCGAGGCGCTCAGCAGCACTGTCGCCAGCCCGGCCACGGCGACGATCAGCAGCGGGGACAGGCCGAACAGGACATTGCCATATTTGACCAGCGCCAGGGTGACATTGGCCATCACCAGGACATTGAAAAACAGGCCCAGATAGATGGCGCGAAAGCCGCGCAGGAAGGCGGCCGGACGGCCCGCATAGCGCAGTTCGTAAAACGCGATGTCGGTGGTGACGCCAAGGCGGCGCCACAGGCGCGCATAGATGAAGGCGGTGAGCATGCCGGTGATCAGAAACGCCCACCAGCTCCAATTGGCGGCAACGCCATTCTGGCGCACCAGGCCGGTGACCAGATTGGGCGTGTCGGTGGCAAAGGTGGTGGCCACCATGGAGGTGCCCAACAGCCACCAGGGCATGGCGCGGCTGCCCAGAAAGAAGGCTGCGGAATCCTTTTCGGCTCGTCGGCTGAGCACCAGGCCGGTGCCAATGATGAACACCAGCACGGCAGCGATGATGCCCCAGTCCAGTGCGCCCAGGTGGATGATGCTCAAGCGTCTTTCCCGAAGGTGCGGATGCAGGCATTGCCCGAAAGCGCCTTGTGCACCGGGCACTTGCCGGCAATCTGCAACAGGCGTTCGCGCTGTT
>JALWUB010000233.1 GCA_026993275.1 Robiginitomaculum sp.
GCCAAACAGCCGCAAGCCGCCGTCATAGAGTTTTGCTGCCATGGTGCTCTCCTTCGCGGGCTCTGTCACGAAAACAGCCAGAAAAAGACCAGGGTGAGGGCCAGAAAACCGGCGCCTTTGCCAAGCGTACGGCATGATGCCTTCAGGACAGGGGCTGTGCTGGTCATGGGTCCTGCTCCTTTGCCGGGAACCTGTTTGCCGCCTGTTGGCGGCGCTTGCAGGGCGGGTTTGCGGCGATTTTGAGAAAGTTTTGGCCAAATGTGGCGCGCGCTGCGCCGCCGGCCCGCCCGAACAGGCGTGTCCCGGTGCGGATTTTGTCTTGACGCCCGTGCCGCCCGGCTTCAGACGTAAGATTGTGAAACACCTGCACAGAATCGCTGAAATGGCCAAAGCCCCGATTTCCGAAAACCTGAAACGCGTCAAGCCCTCCGCCACGCTGGCGGTGACGCAAAAGGCGCGCGAGATGAAAGCGCAAGGCGTTGATGTCATTGGCCTGGGCGCGGGCGAGCCGGATTTCGACACCCCGGAGACGATCAAGCATGCGGCGATCCGCGCCATCGAGGCGGGCAAGACCAAATACACCGCCGTCGATGGCATTCCGGAGCTCAAGGCGGCCATTTGCGCCAAGTTCGCGCGCGATAACGGCCTGCACTACGAGCCCGAACAGATCAATGTGTCGCCGGGCGGCAAGCCGGTGATCTTCAATGCCTTTCTGGCCACCCTCAATCCCGGCGACGAGGTCCTGATTCCGGCGCCCTATTGGGTCAGCTATCCGGATATGGCGGCGCTGTGCGGCGGCACCCCGGTGATCGTCAACACCCGCATCGAGGATGGCTACAAGCTGACCCCGCAGGCGCTGGACGAGGCCATCACTGCCAGGACCAAATGGTTCATTCTGAATTCGCCCAGCAACCCCACCGGCGCTGCCTACAGCCGCGCCGAACTGGAAGCGCTGGGTGCGGTCCTGCTCAAGCACCCCCATGTCTGGGTGCTCAGCGACGACATTTACGAGCACATCACCTATGACGGTTTCGCGTTTTTCACCATCGCCCAGGCGGTGCCGGAACTCTATGCGCGCACCCTGACCATGAATGGTGTGTCCAAGGCCTATGCCATGACCGGCTGGCGCATTGGCTATGGCGGCGGCCCCAGGGAGCTGATCGCCGCCATGCGCAAGGTGATGAGCCAGTCCACATCGAACCCGGCCTCGGTCAGCCAGTGGGCTGCCGTGGAAGCACTCAACGGGCCGCAGGACTTCATCGCCGAGCGCAATGCGGTGTTCAGACAGCGCCGCGACCTGGTGGTGTCGATGCTCAACCAGGCCGACGGCCTTGCCTGCCGCACCCCCGAGGGCGCGTTTTACGTCTATCCCGATTGCGCCGCCCTGATCGGCCGCACCGCGCCATCGGGCACGGTCATCGAGAACGACACCGTGCTGGCGGCGGAACTGCTTGAGGACCAGGCGGTTGCGGTGGTGCCCGGCGCCGCCTTTGGCGCCTCGCCGGCCTTCCGCGTGTCCTACGCCACGTCAACGGAGCTTTTGCAAAAGGCCTGCGAACGCATCCAGGCGTTCTGCGCCAGCTTGCGCTGAAAGCCCGGCCTGTCAGGCCGCGTCGGCGGCCTTGCCGGTCTTGGCGCTCAGGGTTTGCGACAGCTTGTCAAAGGCGGCGTCGCGCTCGATCTTTTCCACTGCGGCAACCTCGCGGGCCATGCGGTCAATCGCCGATTCATAAAGCTGGCGTTCGGAATAGGACTGTTCCGGCTGGTCCGCGCTGCGGTGCAGATCGCGCACCACTTCGGCGATGAAAATCAGGTCGCCGGAATTGATCTTGGCTTCATATTCCTGCGCCCGGCGGCTCCACATGGTGCGCTTGATGCGCGGACGGCCGCGCAGGGTCTTGATGGCGTTTTGCACCACATCAGGGCCGGACAGGGCCCGCATGCCGCCGCTCTCGGCGCGCTCCACCGGCACGCGCAGGATCATCTTGTCCTGGTCAAAACGCACCACATAGACTTCCAGCTCCACACCGACCACGGTCTGCACCTCGATGTCGGAAATGCGGCCAACGCCATGGGCCGGATACACAACATAATCATTAATCTTGAATTTTTTTGCGGATTTGGTTTTTGCCATGGATACCTTCACTCGCTCCTCTCTGCACACCGGAAAACGGCATGAACGTGCCCCTCACCTTGCGGTGAAAAGGACTGGTCCTCGCATCCTGAATATTGTCCGCTCCGCCACCCGGCCGGAAACCCGGCTTGACCGGCATGCACACCCGTTTATTACGCACAAACCGCCCCAATTGGCGGTTGCGGGGCAACCATAACACATTTTGCAACGATTTCAAAGCACCCGGCTGAAGCGGGCCGCAAAAGCGGTTAATGGCCATTAACCACTTGCTTGCACTTTGCCGCCATACTGCGCCGCGCAAGACGCGCACACTCATGCGAAAGACGGCAGCACGGCGATGAGCCAGATCAGTTATGACGACGCTGCGGCAGGCTCCGGCCCCCTCGGACGCCTGATCCGCGCCGCCTTCGCCCGCCTCAGCGGCCTGGTGCTGCTGGGCGGCGGCGTGTTCCTGTTTGCTGCCCTGCTCACCCATGCGCCGCTGGACCCCAGTCTCAACAGCACCGGGTCCGGCCCGGTGCGCAATTTGGGCGGCCTTGCCGGCGCTTATGTTTCAGACATCCTGCTGCAGGCGATTGGCTGGGGCGGCTATGGCCTGGCGCTGGCGCTGATGGTCTGGGGGGTCATGCTGACCGGCCAGCCGGCGCGGCGGCGCCTGGTGCGCGTGCACAAGCTGCTGGTGCTGCTCCTGGCCGTGCTCAGCCTGTCGCTGGCCTGCGCGGCCTTGCCGATTCCGGCCCTGTGGCCGTTTGCCACCGGCCTTGGCGGCGTTTTTGGCGATTTGCTCTATCTGCCGCTGACGGCGCCGGACATGCCTGCTTTTGCCGCGCCGCTTGCAGTGAGCGGGGCCTTGCTGGCGAGTTTCCTGGGCTTTGGCTTTGTCTTTGGCCTGCGCTTTCGCGATGGCGCGGCGCTCATTGATGCTGCCGGGCTGGCCTGGGCCACCTTCCGGGTTGGCCTTGATGGCCTTGCCAGGCGGCTGCGCCGGGTGCGCCCCGGCGCTGCTCCGGCGCCGCCCAAGCGGCCCGTGCCGGTGGCGCGGCGGCCGCGGGCACAGGTGAAAAAGCCCAAAAAGGTCCGCCCCAGCCGCCGCGAAGTGCGCGAAAAACAGCTCAGCATGCCATTTGGCGGCAAGCGTGATTTCGAACTGCCGCGTCTCGATCTGCTGGGCCGTCCCGGCAGCCGCAGCCTCAGCGTCGATGAAGCCGCCTTGCGCCAGAATGCACAATTGCTGGAAACCGTGCTGGGCGATTTTGGCATTCGCGGCCAGATCACCCATGTGCAGCCGGGCCCGGTGGTGACGCTCTATGAACTGGAACCGGCGCCGGGGCTCAAATCCTCGCGGGTGATCAGCCTGTCCGACGACATTGCCCGCTCGATGAGCGCCATCGCCTGCCGCGTGGCGGTGATTCCGGGGCGCAATGTCATCGGCATCGAACTGCCCAATGCGCGCCGCCACATGGTCTATTTGCGCTCGCTCCTGTCGTCGGGCGCCTATGAACGCTCGCGCGCCGAACTGCCGCTGGCGCTGGGCGAAACCATTAGCGGCGAGCCGTTCATCGCCGATCTGGCGCGCATGCCGCATGTGCTGGTGGCGGGCACCACCGGCTCGGGCAAGTCGGTGGGCATCAATTCGATGATCCTGTCCCTGCTCTACCGCTTTGGCCCGGATGACTGCAAGTTCATCATGATCGATCCCAAAATGCTGGAACTGTCCATCTATGAGGGCATTCCGCATTTGCTGGCCCCCGTGGTCACGGACCCCAAAAAGGCGGTGACGGCACTGCGCTGGACGGTGCGCGAAATGGAATCGCGCTATCAGAAAATGTCGCGCCTGGGCGTGCGCAATCTTGCCGGCTTCAATGCCCGTATCGAAAAGGCCGCCAGGAGCGGCGAAACCCTGACCCGCACGGTGCAGACCGGCTATGACAAGAAGACCGGCAAGCCGGTCTATGAAACCGAAACGCTCGACCTGCAGCCTTTGCCGCTGATCGTTGTCGTCATTGACGAAATGGCCGATCTGATGATGGTTGCGGGCAAGGATATCGAGGGCGCGGTGCAGCGTCTGGCGCAAATGGCCCGCGCCGCCGGCATTCATGTCATCATGGCGACCCAGCGCCCCTCGGTGGATGTCATCACCGGCACCATCAAGGCCAATTTTCCCACCCGCATCAGTTTTCAGGTGACCTCGAAAATCGACAGCCGCACGATCCTGGGCGAGCAGGGCGCCGAGCAATTGCTGGGCCAGGGCGACATGCTCTACATGGCTGGCGGCGGCCGCATGCGCCGCCTGCACGGGCCGTTTGTCTCCGATGACGAGGTCGAAGCCGTGGCCGCCTTTCTCAAGGCCCAGGGCGCGCCGCAATACCTTGAGGAGATCACCGTCGCTTCGGACGAGGATGAAGGCGCGGATGGCGGTTTTGGCGCCAGTTCCGGCGGCGATTCGCTCTTTGACAAGGCGGTGGCAATCATCGCCCGCGACCGCAAGGCCTCGACCAGCTATCTGCAGCGGCGCTTGCAGATCGGCTATAACAAGGCCGCCACCCTGATCGAAAAGCTCGAGGAGGAAGGCATTGTCGGCCCCGCCAACCATGCCGGCAAACGTGAAATCCTGCTGCCCGATCACGGCGAGTACTGATCTCGCGCACAACAAAACCACGCATTCAAGGTCTCTTTTGAGGTTTCCCGAGTTTGGAAAAACCCCTTTTGCCGTTCTCCCCTGGGGATAGCGGTGTGTTTGGATGCGTGCAAAAGGGCTTTCAGGGGGTGTTTGGGGGGCACACGGAGGCTTTCCTTGCACTCCAGATAGGGCGCAAAGCCTTGTGCTGTCTTGATTCACAATCTCAGTCGTCCTTGCAGAGCCGTTTGTGACGCCTCCGCACACCCTGATTATGCGCTTGTGCACCGGGGCGGGGACAGGCACGCGCTTGTCCCCGCGTTTCATGGCCTGCCATGGCCCGAAATGGCTTGTCGCTGGTTAGTTCCGGTTCGAAAGTGTCCAAAACTGGCCTGTGAATGGCCTGACCCATGGCCCGCTCGCCCACAAAACGGGACATGCAGGCCATCACCCAAGCCATGCAGCAGGATCCCCCTCTCCCCGGCCAGACTGCTTTGACTCCATCAAGTGATTTCATACCACCATGAACCACTCTATGCTGGCAGCACTCAGAACCGGGAGAGTCATCATGCCATATCGTTCCTGTCTCGCCGCACTGGGGCTTTGCGCCCTGGCCATGCCTGCTCTGGCCGCAGAACAGGCCCCGCCGGGCGAGGTCATGCTGATGCATGATCTTGCCCGCGCCGTCTCTGCGGAACGGCTGCGCAAGGATGTGCAAGACCTGGTGGGGTTTGGCACCCGCCACACCCTGTCCGGCACCCAGTCCAGCACCCGCGGCATTGGCGCGGCCCGGCGCTGGGTCAAGGCCGAGTTCGAGCGCATCAGCGCCGAGTGCGGCGGCTGCCTGGAGGTGTTCACCGTCAGCGATACCATTTCAGGCGAAAAACGCATTCCGCAGCCAACCGAAGTGGTCGATGTTATTGCCATTCAGCGCGGCACGCTCGATCCGGGCCGTTATGTGCTGATGAGCGGTGATATCGACAGCCGCGTTTCCGACGTCATGGACGCCGCTTCCGATGCGCCCGGAGCCAATGACAATGCCTCGGGGCTTGCCGGGGTGCTGGAGGCGGCGCGGGTGCTGTCAAAACACAAGTTCTCCGGCTCGATCATCTATGCCGGACTTTCGGGCGAGGAGCAGGGGCTGTATGGCGGCAAGATCCTGGCCAGATATGCGCTGGATCATGGCTGGCGCATCAAGGCGGTGCTCAATAATGACATGATCGGCAATGTGAAGGGCATTGACGGCGTGCTCGACAACCATACGGCCCGGGTGTTTTCGGAGGGCACCCGCGCCAATGAAACGCCGCGCGAGGCGCGCATCCGCCGCTTTACCGGCGGCGAGGTCGATTCGCCATCGCGCAATCTGGCGCGCTATATCGACGTGCGCGCGGACCGCTACATCCCCAATCTCGACGTGATGATGATCTACCGGCTCGACCGGTTTGGCCGCGGCGGCCATCACAAGCCCTTCAACGATGTCGGCATTCCCGGCGTGCGCATCATGGAAGCCCACGAAAACTACACGCG
>JALWUB010000234.1 GCA_026993275.1 Robiginitomaculum sp.
GCGGCATGCCGGTTCTGCGGCGCCTGTTCAGCGTGCGCGTGCCGGTGGGCGGCGATGGCTCGACCCCGAATGTGGCCCACATCTCCTATAGTGCCGGCACGTTCGACTCGCCCTGGGGGCCCAGCATGCGCGCCATTTATGATCTTTCCGACCTGAATGCCTCGCTGTTCATGACTGCGCCAGGCCAGTCCGGCCAGTTGCTGTCGCCGCATTACCGGGACATGGCGCAGCCCTGGGCCAAGGGCGAGTATTTCGAGATCCGCGACGACTGGACGCCGGATTCGCCACCACCCGGCACACAGGTCCTCACATTGCAGCCGCAATGAGGTGCGCGCCGCCTCATATCCCAGGTGGCCTGTCCTTGCGGAAGTGAGTCGCTGGCATTTTGCTTTGCTCTTGCCCAAAGCCGTGCCTGGCGGCACAGTTGCCGCACAAAGACCGGAGCCAAAGCCCAAAGACCGGAGCCAAAGCCCTAACACCGGAGCCAAGCCCATGACCGCATCCCTGATCCCCGCTGGCAACACCCTGGCCGTCATGGCCGCGCTGTTCGTGGTTGCGGCCCTGGGCTTCAGCGCCGAACAGACCCGCTGGGGCAGGACCATGACCGGGGCGGTGTGGACCATTCTTGGCGTCATCGTGCTGTCCAATCTGAACATCCTGCCCAAGGCCTCGCCGGCCTATGACTTCGTCTTTGACTATCTGGTCGCCATCCTCATTCCGCTGTTTCTGTTCCAGGCCAACATGCGGCGCATTTTCACAGAAACCCGGCGCATGGCGATGGCCTTTCTGCTCGCCAGCCTGGGCAGCGCGCTGGGCGCCATCGCGGCGTTTTTCCTTGTCCGTCCCGGGCCGCGGGCGGCCGATCTGGCGGGGATTTTCACCGCCACCTATGTGGGCGGCTCGGTCAATTATGCCGGCGCCATCGAGACCCTGGGCTATGACAATGCGTCGATGATTTCCGCCGCCACGGCGGTGGATAATCTCGCCAGCGTCACCTTCCTGGCCTTGCTCGCGGTGATGCCGGCCTGGGGCTGGCTGGCGCGGCGTTTCGTGCCCATGGACCACAGCACGGATGCAGGCGGACAAAAGGCCAGCATGGTTTCGGAAACCATCACCAGCACTTCTCTGGCCTGGTCGATCAGCACCGCCCTGGTGATCGTGGCGCTGGGCACGGCGCTGGCCAATGCCCTGCACATGCCGTCGATGAAATATCTCGTCATCACCATACTGACCCTCATCCCCGCCACCTTTGCGCCCGGGCTGATGGCGCGCCTGAAGGGCGCGTTCGAAATCGGCATGGTGCTGGCCTTCGTCTTCTTTGGCGCCATTGCGGCGGGGGCGGACGTGGTCAAGCTGGTCACGCTCGCCCCGGTACTGCTGGCCTTTGTGCTGGTTATCCTGAGCGTGCATGCGCTGGTGACCTTTGGCCTCGGCGCGCTGCTGAAGTTTTCGCTGCCGGAGCTGATCATTGCCTCCAATGCCGCCATTCTGGGCGCCACCACCGCCCCGGCGCTGGCCGCGGCGCAGGGCTGGCGCGGCCTGATCACACCGGGCGTGCTGGTGGGTATTCTCGGATATGCCATCGGCACGTTTCTGGGCGTCGGCGTCGCCCGGCTGCTGGGATAGACAGGGGGCTCCTTTGACGCTCCAAAGGGCCTGGAAACGGAAAACTTGACCATCTGGACAAATCACTTTACCCCTGACTCAACAAGGCGGCGCACCGGCAAGCCCACAAGGGCACGCGCTGCAGGGGAAAGCTGTCAAGGCAACGGCCCGCTTTGCGGGCAGACTGTGTCTTCAAGGGGGGTGGCCATGCGCTATTACACGAACCAGAAACCGAAACGGCGGGCACTGATGAGCGGTGCCGCCGGGCTTGTCCTTGGCGCCGTGCTGATGGCGCCGGCACAGCAGGCCCTGGCCCAGCAGGCCAGCGGCAGCAGCGTGACCGACACCATCATCGTCACCGCGCAAAAGCGCAGCCAGTCGATCCAGGACGTCGGCATTGCCATGACCGCCTATAGCGGCCAGCAGCTTGAAGACCTGGGCATCGAGACCAGTATCGAGATCATCAATTTCACCCCCGGCGTCTCCATGGCCGGAGACATTGGCGGCCAGCGCGCCCTGTTCAACATCCGCGGGGTCGTGCAAAACGACTTTGCTGACCTGGCCGAAGCCCCGGTGGCGGTCTATGTGGACGAGGGCTATCTGGCCAGCACCCAGGCGCAGACCTTCGGGCTTTATGATGTTGACCGCGTCGAAGTGCTCAAGGGGCCGCAGGGCACCCTGTTCGGCCGCAATGCCACGGGCGGCCTGGTGCACACCATCACCAAGCGCCCGACGCGCGATGTGGAAGGCTATGTGGATGTCAATGCCGGGTCCTACAACCATGTGCGCACCGAGGGCGCCATCAGCGGGCCGCTGGGCAGCAAGGTCTCCGGGCGCCTCTCCGGGCTCTACAGCTATTTTGGCAATATCCTGAAGAATGTTTATCCCGGCGTTGATGCGCAGGGGCGCACCGGCACGCCTGGCGGCGGCCAGGATGGCTATAATGACGACACCTTCGCGGCGCGCGGGCAATTGCTCTTCGACCTTGCCGAAAACGTGGATTTTCTGGTCATTGCCAATTACGCCCACACCCTGAAGAGCGAAGGCCCCTATCAGGGCATTGGCTCGATTGCCGTCATCGATTCCCAGGGCCGCCATGTGGATACGCTGCGCGCCAGCGACACCAACAGCAATTGCGAAGCGATTTCCGCCGAAACCGGTAATTGCATCAACCTCTTTGCCGATGGCGATACCGATGGCGTGCGCCCGCTGGTCGGCGGCGATTTGTTCGGCAATATCGACCCGGACGGCCATGGCAACAAGGTCAACAAGGACTTTGCCTTCAAGCACGAGAACAAGATCCGCTCGCGCGGGCTTTCCGGCAAGCTGACCTGGGATGCCTCCTGGGGGACGCTGACCTCGATCACCGATTACAAGCACTTCTACCGCTCCGTCAGCCTCGATTCGGACCAGTCGGCGACGCCGCTGGCGCTGTTTCAGTCAGACGGGCAGATCGACCAGTTCAGCGAAGAGCTGCGCCTCAATGGCCAGAACGACCGCATGAACTGGGTGGCCGGGCTGTATTATCTGAGCATCGACACGGACATGATCCAGGGCCTCGCCTATCCCAAGAACTCGCCGTTTCTGGAGGGCTTCCCGCAACAGATACTGGGTCTGCCCGGCGTCGTCTTCGGCCCCTTCGAGGACAATACCAGCGCCAAACTGCGCACCGATTCCTATTCGGTGTTTGGCCAGATCGACTTCCACCTGAGTGAAACCCTGACCCTGGTCACCGGCCTGCGCGGCATTATCGAAGACAAGAAATACAACCAGACCATTGGCGAATTCGTCAACAATGATGACCGGCTGATCGAAACCGCGGTCTCCACCGGCTTCGTGCCGCGCGCCCCATTTGCCGACAAGACCAGCAATGGCCTGTGGTCCGGCAAGATTCAGCTCGAGTTCAAGCCGGACGCCGATCATCTCTATTACATCGGCGTCAATCGCGGCGTCAAAGCCGGCAGCTTCAACGCCAAGCTGTTTGACGGCGTCACCCTGACCGACCAGCAAATCCCCTACAAGTCGGAAGTGCTCTATTCCTATGAGGCCGGCTTCAAGGCCACCCTTGCCGGCGGCATGGCGCGGCTGAACGGCTCGGCCTTCTATTACGACTATAACGACTATCAGGCGTTCACCTGGTCGAGCAATTCCGGCTTTGTCACCAACAACAATGCCACCTACAAGGGCGCCGAACTGGAACTGTTCGCCTCGCCCGCCCAGGGGCTGGACATCATCGCCAATGCCGCCTGGATCGACGCCACCGTGAAAAACCTGGAATACGCGCCGGGCCTGTTCAAGAACGTCACGCCCTCCTTCACGCCCAAGTGGAAGACCGCAGGCACCATCCGCTATTCCTGGCCTGCCATGGGCGGCCGCATGGCGGCGCAGACCAGCGCCAGCTATCAGTCCTCGGTGTTTCACAACATGCGCAATTTCACCGCCCACCGCTTTGGCGGCTGGGCCGAGGTCAATGCGCGCCTGAGCTGGGAGGCCGAGGACCGCAGCTGGTCAACCGCGCTTTCGGTGGAAAACCTGTTCCAGTCGCGCCATGGCGTCATCGGCTTCGATGTCTCCTCCTTTGGCGGCTACACCCAGGAATCCTATGCCCGGCCGCGCTGGATCAGCGTCGCCTTCAAGAAAAATTTCTAAGGCACCTTTCGCGGGCATTGGCACACAGGCTGCGACCGGGGTCTGTAAGCCAATGCCTCACCTCCATCCCGTTTTGCGCGCCCCAGCGCAGGGTCGTCGCCAAATACCGGATATGCAGACCGGCCTGTTTGCGAAAAACGAATGCAATGACATCTTCGCCACAAGCGGATTGGGTCACTTGATCCTGAAAGTCCCTTGCTCTCAACACAGGACCGCCCGGGCGATTGCCTTGATGCTCTCGCGGACCGGGCCAGTGTTTGGCGGATCCTCCAGGCTGGCCAGCCAGTGGGGTTCGACTTCATCTTCATCCACAAGATCGCAATGCAAGGCGCCCAGCACGTCCTGCGCCGCGTGGGGCAAGGCTGGCGGCACCGCCTGGCCGGACAGATCCGCCCACAGGGCGGCCCACAGCCGTGCCGTGGTCCACGGGTTGTAGCCGCCGCCACCCAGCACCACCGCGCCGGGCGCCAGCCTGGCAAGCGCAAGGACGGCCTGGCGCAAGGCATGATTGCTCAACTCCAGATGCGACAGCGGATCGCCCGCCAGCGCATCGGCACCGCAGGTGATGACCAGAGCATCCGGCGCAAAGGCCGTGGCCAGCGGCAGCACCGCCTCGTGCAGCAAAAACGCGCACTCACTGTCGTTGAAGCCCGCAGGCACCGGCAGGTTGCGGGCATTGCCGCCGCCGCGGTCATCCAGGGCGCCGCTGTGGGGCCAGCGGTTCTGCTCGTGCAGGGAAATGGTCATGACGCGCGGCTCGCCGGCAAAGGCGTCCTGCACGCCATCGCCGTGATGCGCATCCAGATCGACGTAAAGGACGCGCTCCTTGCCGCCATCCAGCAATGTCAGAATGGCAAACACCGGGTCGTTGAAATAGCAAAAGCCGCTGGCCCGGTCCGGGCGGCCATGATGGGTGCCGCCAGCCGGGTGAAAGCCGATGCCGCCCTCAAGCGCGATCTGCGCCGCCGCGATGGCGCCGCCCACCGTGGTTGCGGCGCGCCGGTAAAGACCGGCAAAGACCGGGTTTTCCATGGTGCCGATATTGTAGCGCTGGCGCTGGCCGGGGCTGACCCGGCCGGTTTCGCAGCAGCTGCGCAGGGCGTCGAGATAATCCGCCGTGTGAAACCGCAACAGGGTCTGGCGCGGCGCCGGCCCGGTCAGACGCCGCAGCGGTTCCGGCAGCCAGCCCAGCAGATCGCACAGGGTCAGGAGCGTGTTCTGGCGCATGATCGCCAGCGGATGATTGCCGCGCCAGGCGGTTTCCTGAAAAACCGGACTGGTGACAAACTGGGCCATGCCGGTGCACATCACCCCAAAATCCTCCCGTCCATGGCGTCAAAAATGCCACATTGTGGTAAAATCTGGTCATTTGACGCGCAAAATGCACGAAATTCCTTGACCAGGCGGGGGTCTTTCATACACTTTCTCTAATAAAGCAAATTCTGATATACGATTCCGGCTGGGGCGGAAACGGGCTGAGCTGCGAAGGAGACAGGATCATGGCTGAAGCAAATGGCGCCGAGGCGCTGCAAAATGCAAAAAAGATGACCATCATTTGCACCAAGGGGTCTTTGGACTGGGCATACCCGCCTTTCATTCTGGCGACAACGGCGGCCGCGATGGACGTGGATGTGACCATGTTCTTCACCTTTTACGGTCTGGCACTGCTGAAGAAGGACCTGAAGCTGAAGGTCACGCCGCTGGGCAATCCGGCCATGTCCATGCCCATGGCGGGCATGCACATTTCCATGCCCAATCTGGTCGGCATGCTGCCAGGCGTCACCGACATGGCATCGGTGATGATGAAAAATCTGATCAAGAAAAAGGGCGTGGCCTCGATCGACGAATTGCGCGAGGCGGCGGTGCTCTCCGATGTCAAGATGATCGGGTGCCAGATGACCCTCGATCTTTTTGAAATGAGCAAGGATGACATGATCGACGAAATCGAGATTGGCGGCGCCGCCACCTGGATGGAGCATGCGCTGCAGTCGGATATCAACCTGTTCATGTAAGTGCTGGAAA
>JALWUB010000235.1 GCA_026993275.1 Robiginitomaculum sp.
GGCGAGCCGGACTGGGATCTCACCAAATATTTCATGATGTTCGGCGTTGCCGAGGATCATGACAGCAATCCCATCAAGATCGGCCTGGGCAAGCTGAAAACCCGGGGCGAGGCCAAGTTCGTGGCCGTCAATCCGTCGCGCAATGGCTATAATGCCATTGCCGACGAATGGGTCGGCATCCGCCCGGGCACGGACGGGCTGTTCGTGTTTTCCCTGATCCACGAATTGCTGCGCGCCGAAAAGATCGATTTTGCCTCGCTGGCGCGTTATTCCAACGCCCCCTGGCTGGTCATTGACGAGCCGGGCAAGCCCGATCACGGCCTGTTTCTGCGCGACTCCAAGGGCAATCCGCTGGTCTGGGACGTGCGGAAAAACAAGGCGGTCAAGGCGCTGGATGCGGACATTTCGCCCGCTTTTGCCGGAACGCGCACGGTCAGGAAGCGCACTGTGGTGCCGTCCTTCGAATTGCTGGCGCGGCGGTATCTGGCCGAGGAGTTCAGCCCCGATGCGGTCAGCGGCACCATTGGCGTGCCCGCCGAGACCATCCGCCGCATTGCCGCCGAACTGGCCCATGTGGCCTTCGAGGAAGAGATTGTCATTGACCAGCCCTGGACCGATGCCTGGGGCCGCCAGCATGACAAGATGGTGGGCCGCCCGGTGTCGTTTCATGCCATGCGCGGCATTTCCGCCCATTCCAACGGCTTTCACACCTGCCGGGCGCTGCACGTCTTGCAGGCGCTCCTGGGCTCCATCGACGTGCCCGGCGGCTGGCGCTACAAGGCGCCGTTTCCCAAGCCGGTTCCGCCGGGCGTGCGCCCGGCCGGGCCGGTGGAAAAGCCGGGCGACAAGCTCGCCGGGCCGCCGCTGGGCTTCATTGCCTCGCCGGACGATCTGCTGGTCGATGAGAACGGTGCGCCGCAGCGCATCGACAAGGCGTTTTCCTGGGAGCACCCGCTTTCTTTGCACGGCATGATGCACATGGTGCTGCACAATGCGGTCCATGCTGATCCCTACAGGATCGACGTGCTGTTCATGTTCATGGCCAACATGGCCTGGAACTCGTCCATGAACGTGCCGGGCACGCTGGACTATTTCACCGCCAGGGACGAGAACGGCGACTACAAGATCCCCAAGATCATCTATTCCGACGCCTTCTGGTCGGAAACCGTGCCCTATTGCGACCTGATCCTGCCGGACACCACCTATCTGGAGCGCTGGGACTGCATTTCCATGCTGGACCGGCCGATCTCGTCGGCGCACGGGGCCGGCGATTCCATCCGCCAGCCGATACTGGAGCCCGCGGGCGATGTGCGCCCGTTTCAGGATGTGCTGCTGGAGCTTGGCGTGCGCCTCGGCCTGCCGGGCATGACCCGGGCCGATGGCAACCCGGTCTATCCCGGCGGCTATGTGGATTACATGGCCAACAATCTGCGCCCGGGCGAAGTCGGTCCGCTGGCCGGCTGGCGCGGCAAGAATGGCGACAAGTTCGGCCGCGGCGAACCCAACCCGCACCAGATCGAGCGCTATATCGAAAACGGCTGTTTCTGGCAGGAGCACCTGCCGCCGGAGCAGCTTTATTTCAAGCCGGTCAATCGCGCCTATCTGGAGCACGCGGTGGACATGGGCTGGCTTGGCAAGGCCGAGCCGGTGATTTTCCAGCTCTATAACGAGGATCTGCAAAAGTTCCGCCTGGCGGCACAAGGCCATGGCCGCCGCCAGCCGCCCGACGAGCACCGTGCCCGCATCGAGACCTATTTTGATCCGCTGCCGCTCTGGTACATGCCGTTCGAGGAAGCGCAGGTGGCGCGCGAGACCTATCCGCTGCATGCCCTGTCGCAGCGGCCCATGCACATGTATCACTCCTGGGGCTCGCAAAATGCCTGGCTGCGTCAGATCACCGCGGCCAACAAGCTGCACATGCATGTGGACACCGCCGCGCCGCTGGGCATTGCGGATGGCGACTGGGTGTGGATCGAAAGCCGCCTGGGCCGGGTCAAGGGGCAGGTGAAGCTCATCACCGGGGTCAATCCGCAGACCGTGTGGACCTGGAACGCCATCGGCAAGCGCAAGGGTGCCTGGAATCTCTCCCCGGATGCGCCGGAATCCAACCGGGGCTTCCTGCTCAACCATATCATTTCCGAAGTGCTGGCCCCGTGCAAGGACGGGCGGCGCTATTCCAATTCCGATCCGGTGACCGGCCAGGCGGCGTGGTTTGACCTGCGCGTGCGCGTCTACAAGTGCGCCCCCGAAGAGGCCGGTTTCACCGAGCCCATGTTCGAGCGCTTTCCGCTGGAGCCGGACACCCCGCCGCCGCCGGACGTGTTGCGTTACGGCGCCGACCTGAAGGGCGGACCCAGCGGCAAGGCACCGGCGCCGGAGCGCGACTGGGTTGGCAATCGCCACGAGAACGCCCTGACCATAGAGGGCATTCATGATGGCAAGGGCAATTGCATCAAGGAGGACAAGTCATGACCTCTTTGCCGCAAAATCCGTCCGGGGTGAAACTGGGCCTGGTCATCGACCTGGATATCTGTGTCGGCTGCCATGCCTGTGCCGTCAATTGCAAGGAGTGGAACACGTCGGGCAAGCTGGCGCCGCTCACCGATCTTGAGCCCTATGGCGCCAGGCCGGACGGCGTCTGGTTCAACCGCATCCACACCTTCGAGGTCGTCGATGAAGAGGCGGGCACCTCGCGCACCGTGCACTTTCCGCGCTCCTGCCTGCATTGCGAGGACGCGCCCTGCGTCACCGTCTGCCCCACCGGCGCGTCCTACAAGCGCGAGGAAGACGGTATTGTGCTCATCAACACCGACATATGCATTGGCTGCAAACTGTGTTCCTGGGCCTGCCCCTATGGCGCCCGCGAGTATGACGAGGACGAGGGGGTGATGAAGAAATGCACCCTGTGCATCGACAAGATCTATAACGCCAATCTGCCGCTGGAGAGCCGTGCGCCCGCCTGTGTCTCCACCTGCCCGGCAGGCGCGCGCTCATTTGGCGATCTGGGCGATCCGGAATCAGACGTCAGCAAGCTGGTCGAGGCGCGCGGCGGCTATGCCCTGATGCCCGAACAAGGCACCAGGCCCGTCAACCGCTATCTGCCGCCCCGGCCCAAGAAGGTCGGCGATGACGTGGCGCCGCGCATGCTGGAGCATCAGGACGACAGCCCCGATGGTGCCGGTCTGCTGGCGCGCTGGGTGGACAAGGTGCTGTCGGCATGAGGGCTGGCGTGTCATCTGAAACTGGGCGCCCCGTTTGCAGGGGAGGAAAGAGATCTGCTGTGAGTCATAACAGGAAGCGTTGCCATGCATCCGGCTAAATCCGTCATCTATTTCACCACGGCTTCGGGCGCAGGCTATGGCCTTCTGGCCTGGCTGGGCGTGCTGGGGGCGATGGGCATAATCCCGGCAGACCGCACCTTCGGCATCGCCGCCTTCGGGTCTGCCTTCTTTTTCGTCATATCGGGCCTGTTGTCCTCCACCGGCCATCTGGGGCGGCCGGAACGGGCCTGGCGGGCCCTGTCGCAATGGCGCTCCTCCTGGCTGTCGCGCGAAGGCATCGCCGCCATCCTGACCTTTTTGCCCACCGGGCTTTATGCTCTGGCCTGGGTGCTGCTGGGGCAAAATACCGGTCTTGCCGGGATCATCGGTCTTGCAGGCGCAGGCCTGGCCCTGCTGACGGTGTTCACCACCTCGATGATCTATGCCTCGCTGAAAACCATCCCGGCGTGGAGCAATGGCTGGACCAGCCTGGGCTATCTGGTCATGGCGCTCACCAGCGGCGCCTGGCTGGGCGTGCTGCTGCTGGCGGTTCTTGGCGAACCCATGCCGCCGTACAGCCTTTCAGTGCTCGCCGGGCTGACAGTGCTGATGGCCCTCATCAAGCTGCTCTACTGGCGCAGCCTGGCCAAGGCTCCGGCGCGCAGCACCGCCGAAAGCGCCACCGGCCTGGCGCGCTTTGGCACGGTGCGGCTGATCGAAAGCCCGCACAGCGAGCCCAATTACCTGCTCAAGGAAATGGGCTACAGGATCGCCCGCAAACATGCCGGCAAGCTGCGCTTCTGGGGGCTGTTCTACGCCGCCATGGCGCCGCTCATCCTGCTCGGCGTTGCCGCCGGCTATGCGATTCCGCTTGCCGCCATCATGCCGCTGGCGGCGGCGTCATTCGCCATCGGCCTGGTGCTGGAGCGCTGGCTGTTCTTCGCTGAGGCGAAGCATGTGGTGACGCTCTATTACGGCAACAGCGCGGTCTAGCTGGCGTAATACATGTCGAACTCGACCGGGTGCGGATGCATGGTCAGGCGCTGCACCTCTTCTTCCTTCAGCGCGATATAGGCGTTGATCTGGTCGGTGTTCATGACCTCGCCCTTGAGCAGGAAATCATGGTCCTCGCGCAGCGCCTGCAGCGCTTCGCCGAGGCTGGCGCAGACCGTGGGGATGTCCTGCAATTCGGCGGCGGGCAGGTCGTAAAGGTCCTTGTCCATGGCCTCGCCGGGGTCGATCTTGTTGGCAATGCCGTCCAGCCCGGCCATCAGCAGCGCCGTAAAGGTCAGATAGGGATTGCCCGCGGCGTCGGGGAAACGGGTCTCGATGCGCTTGCCATTGGGCGAGGCCGAATAGGGCACGCGGATCGAGGCCGAGCGGTTGCGCGCCGAATAGGCCAGCAGCACTGGCGCCTCGAAGCCCGGCACCAGGCGCTTGTAGGAATTGGTGGTGGCATTGGCGAAGGCATTGATGGCGCGGGCATGGCGGATGATGCCGCCAATGTAGTAGAGGCAGGTTTGCGACAGGTCGGCATAGCGGTCCCCGGCAAACACCGGCTTGCCGCCCTTCCACAGCGACTGGTGCACATGCATGCCCGACCCGTTGTCGCCAAAATAGGGCTTGGGCATGAAGGTCGCGGTCTTGCCATAGGCGGCGGCGACGTTCTGGACCACATATTTGTAAAGCTGCAGATTGTCGGCCATGTGCACCAGGGTGGAGAATTTCATGCCCAGTTCGTGCTGCGCCGGGGCCACCTCGTGGTGGTGCTTTTCCGGGTTCAGGCCCAGCTTGTCCATGACGGAGAGCATTTCGGAGCGCATGTCCTGGGCCGAATCCACCGGCGGCACCGGGAAATAGCCGCCGCCCGGGCCGGGGCGGTGGCCCATATTGCCATATTCGTACTGGGTGCCGGTATTGGCCGGCAGCTCGGTCGAATCAAAGGCGTAAAAGGTGTCGTGCGGCGCCGTGCTCCAGCGCACGTCATCGAACACGAAAAACTCGGCTTCCGGGCCAAAATAGGCGGTGTCGCCCGCGCCGCTGGCCTGCAGATAGGCCTCGGCCCGCTTGGCGGTGCCGCGCGGGTCGCGCCCGTATGGCGCCATGGTGCCCGGCTCCAGAATGTCGCACAGGATGGCCAGGGTCTTGTCCTGGAAGAACGGGTCGATCCTGGCGGTACTGGCGTCGGGCATCAGCACCATGTCGGAGTCATTGATCGCCTTCCAGCCGGAGATTGACGAGCCGTCAAACATGGCGCCGTCTTCAAAAAAGTCCTCATCGACCATGCTGGCATCAAAGGTGACATGCTGCAGCTTGCCGCGCGGGTCGGTGAAGCGCAGGTCCACATAGGGGATTTCGTCTTGCTTGATTGTCTTGAGGAGTTTTTCAGCCATTTTGGGGGTCCTTTAGGATGATGGGCCTGTTGCCTATAATGCGTTTTCGTCGGTCTCGCCGGTGCGGATGCGCACCACCTGATCCACCGGCGAGACGAAAATCTTGCCATCGCCAATGCGCCCGGTGCGCGCCGCTGTCTCGATGGCGTCCACCACCGCCTCGACCCGCGCCTCGGGCACCACCACCTCGACCTTCAGCTTGGGCAGAAAGTCCACGACATATTCGGCGCCGCGATAGAGCTCGGTATGGCCCTTCTGGCGGCCAAAGCCCTTGGCCTCGACAACCGTCAGTCCCTGCACGCCGGCCTCGTGCAGGGCTTCCTTCACGTCATCGAGCTTGAACGGTTTGATGATGGCTTCAATTTTTTTCATGCTGGTCTGTCGAGCCTTGCGCTGGTCCGCTAGGATGCAGTCTGGAGTGACAGACTTGTGGTCCGCCGTGGCGATTCTGGCAAGGCGGGGGTGCATTGCGGGCAGGTCTGCGCGGTATTGCCTTAAAAATAGGCAGGCGCTGCAAAAAACGAGGGCAATGATGGTGATCCATGTTTGAAATCCTGACGGTGGAGCAGGCCTATCAGGCCGATCGCCTGGCCGAAGAAACCGGTATTG
>JALWUB010000236.1 GCA_026993275.1 Robiginitomaculum sp.
CCTCTTTTGCCTCGCGGGTCTTGCCCTCATTGGCCAGGCAGGTGCCATAAAGCGACAGCTTGTCGAGCGCCCACGGATCATCCTCGACCGCCTTTTTGGCCGCGGCGCAGCGTTTGGCGTCAATCGACGGTGCAATGGCCTTCTTGTAGGCGGCTTCGCGCACCGGGCCGATCCCTGTCTTGGCCGGGTGTGTTTCGTGTTCCGGGGCCGCATCGCCGTCATGCATGGGTCGGGGCGGGGTATCGCCATCATGGCCCGCTTGCGCCAGTGTGGCCGCATCAGTGGCCGGAGCCTTGGCAGCAGTGCTTGCTGCCTTATGGAGCGGCCTGGCCGGAGTGCGTGATGCCAGGCGCCGTGCTGGCGCCGCCTGCTCAAAATGCAGGCCTGCGCGCTGCGGCGCCACCGGGTTGGCAAAACGCGTGCGCAGCAGCACCGCATGGTCGTAAATCTCTGCGGCACTGTGCTGTGGCGGCCGGGTGAACCGGTAAACGAGATGCAGACCGGCCTGGTCCTCCGCCATCTCTATGGCGCGCAGCAAATGGGTGTCTGGCGGGATGATCGCTCCGGCGCTGGCGCGCACGCCGGTGACCAGCACCTCGATCCGCCCTGGATCATCCGGAACGGCACGCACCTGAACGGTTTGCGGCTGGGCATCAAAACGCACCAGCGCCAGCGCACTGGTGCCCTGCACGCCGAGGCTGGCATCACGCACCGCGGCCTGCGCCGAAAGGGGCGCCAGAAGGCCCAGGGCCAGGGCAAGATGGGCAATCAGGCTCGGACGGCGCACGGGCAATTCTCCAACCGGAAAGGCCATCAGACCTAGATAGGGTTAAAGAGCGGTAAAGGGTTTGCCAGCGGGGTAAGAGTGCGGTTACGTTTGCCCCTGAAAAGATTCCCCAAGGAGACACTCATGCGCGAAGCCGTTATCGTATCCACCGCCCGCACCCCCATTGGCAAGGCCTATCGCGGCGCGTTCAACAACACCCAGCTGCAGGAACTGGGCGGCCATGTCATTCATAACGCCATCAAGCGCGCCGGGCTGGACGGGCCGGAAGTTGAAGACGTGGTCATGGGCTGCGCCATGCAACAGGGCTCGGGCGGGCAGAATCCGGCCCGGCAGATGCTGATCCGCGGCGGCGTCGCCGACAGCGTCGCCGGCATGAGCGTGGACCGCCAGTGCGCCTCGGGCATGATGGGCATTGCCATCGCCGCCAAGGAGATTCTGTGTGACGGCATGACCATCACCATTGGCGGTGGCGGCGAGAGCATCTCCCTGGTGCAGAACGAGCACATGAACCGCTATCGCGCCCATGACCCCTGGATCAAGGCGCACGTCCCCCACCTCTACATGTCGATGCTGGAAACCGCCGAGGTGGTGGCGCGGCGCTATGGCATTTCCCGCGAGGCCCAGGACGAATACGCCCTGCAATCGCAGCAGCGCACCGCCGCGGCACAGGCAGCAGGCAAGTTTGATGATGAAATCGTGCCCCTGCCCTCCGTCAAGAGGGTGATGGACAAGGAAACCGGCGAAATCAGTGAACAGGAAGTGACGCTGGAAAAGGACGAGGGCAACCGCCCCGGCACCACGCTGGAAGGGCTGGCCGCGCTGAAACCGGTGTTCAAGGATGGCATGGAAATCAAGCAGGGCGAATTCATCACCGCCGGCAATGCCTCGCAGCTTTCCGATGGCGCCTCGGCCTGTGTGCTCATGGAAGCCAGGGAAGCCGAACGCCGCGGCCTGGAGCCGCTGGGCGCCTATCGCGGCATCTGGGCCGCCGGAACCCATCCGGACGAAATGGGCATTGGCCCGGTCTTCGCCGTGCCCAAACTGCTCGCCGCCAATGGCCTGAAAATGGATGATATCGGCCTGTGGGAACTCAATGAGGCCTTTGCCGTGCAGGTGCTCTATTGCCGCGACAAGCTGGGCATTCCGAACGAGCTATTGAACGTCAATGGCGGCGCCATTTCCATCGGCCACCCCTATGGCATGTCCGGCGCGCGCATGGTCGCCCACGCCCTCATCGAAGGCAAGCGCCGCGGCGCCAAATACGTTGTCAGCACCATGTGCGTCGGCGGCGGCATGGGCGCGGCAGGCCTGTTTGAGGTGTATTGAGGAACACGCAGTTTGACTTTTTGTTTGCTTTTAGCTAACATGCGCCATGCAAATCAGCAAAAGCGCGCTGAAGGCCTTGCGCAGAATGCCGCGCACCATGGCCCAGCGTTTTCTTGCTGCATTTGACAGACTTGAAGCCGATGATACCGAAGGTCTTGATATCAAGCCATTGAAAGGGCGCGACGGTTATTTACGGCTGCGCATTGGCCGTTACCGGGCCATCTACACAATCACGATGGAGTTGGTTGTTGTGCGTGTGGGGCCCAGAGGCGATGTGTATCACTAGAGCACTTCCCGAAAAGCGGGAACCGGTTTTCGGACAAGAAGTGCGGCAAAACAATAGGATAGAGTGCAGTTTTGATTCCATCAAAACGTGAAGCGCTCCAGGAGGCTCTTATGCCCTACGCAATCGAAAACGGTTTTGTAAAAATCCCGCAAAAGGATTTTGAAGCGCTGATGGAGCGGCTTGAAGATGCCAGAGACCGGCAGGCACTGGACGATGCCTTGCGGAAAAAAGAAGACTATTTTCCCGGCCATCTCGCCCGGCGCATGGTGAATGGCGAATCGCCCCTCAGGGTCTTTCGCACATACCGCGGCCTGACCCAGCAAGCGCTGGCTGATGCAACCGGCGTGTCCAAAACCACCATCAGCGAACTGGAAACGGGCCGTAAAACCGGTTCGGTCAAAACCCTGGCCCGTATCGCCCGGGCATTGAACGTGGATATTGATGATCTGATATGAAATCAGGCAGGCCGGGTTGCCTATCAGCTCTTTTCGCCAAAATGCCTGAAGATGGCATCGGCGAGCCCGTCGAAATGGTCCAGCACCAGGCTGGCGCCAAGCGCATGGGCAGGCGGATCGCTATAGCCATGACTCAAGAGAATTGCCGCCACCCCGGCGGCGCGGGCGCTGTGCAGATCATTGATGCTGTCCCCGACCATCAGCGCGTTCGCCGGAGCATGCGGCGCAATGGCCGCCAGCACATGGGCGGCATCGGGCTTGCGCGCGGGGACATCTTCGGGACAGACAATGTCATCGAACCAGCAACCCAGGTCCAGCGCCTGCACCAGGCTGTGCGTGAGCGCCCGCGGCTTGTTGGTGCAGATGCGCAGGGACGCACCCGCGCGGCGCAGTCTGTCAAGACACGCAACGGCCCCCGCGTAAGGGCGGCTGTGTTCGGCAATATGGCGGCTGTAATGATCAAGAAAGAGATTCAGGCGCTCCTGAACCTCCCCCGAGCCGGGCCGCACCCCGGCACGGGCAAAGGCGCGGGTGATCATTGCCTGCGCACCTTGGCCAATCAGCGGCCGCACGTCTTTCACGCTGACAGGCGGCACGGCGCTGCCATCGAGGCAGGCATTGAGGGCGCCCACAAGATCAGGGGCTGTGTCCACCAGTGTGCCGTCCAGATCAAAGGCAATGGCATGCTCGTTCAGGCGCATGGGCGCTCCTTGACACAAATCTGACTGGCGGCCGAGGCCGCGCCGCGCTAGAGAATGGGCTGATACGCTGAATCACCGCACGAGGTGCTCTATGCCGCAATTGCGCGCCGCTGTCATCCTGGCCGCCGGTCATGGCTCACGGATGAAAACGGACCTGCCCAAAGTGCTGCACAAACTGGGCGGGCGAACCCTTCTGGACTGGGTCATTGCCCTGGCCCGCTCTGTCGATGCGGCCCTGATTTGCGCCGTGGTCAGCAAGAGAACCGGCCCCGTGGGCAAGGCCGCGGCCCAGGCGCTCGGCGGCGGCGCCATAGCCGTGCAGGACCCGCCGCGCGGGACAGGCGACGCAGTCAAGGCCGCGGCTGGTGTGCTCAGCGGTTTTGAAGGCCATGTCATCACCCTTTACGCCGATACGCCGCTGATCCATTCGCAGACCATCGAGCGCGTGTTTGCGGCGCTGGATCAGGGGGCAAAGATGGCGGTTCTGGGCTTTGAGGCCAAGGATCCGGGCGCGTATGGCAGGCTGGTGCTCGATGCCGATGGCAAGCTGGAGGCCATTGTCGAGGCCAAGGACGCCACCGCCGCGCAAAAGGCCATCACGCTGTGCAATTCTGGCGTATTGGCGGCACCGGCGCCGCTGCTGTTTTCCTTGCTGGATGACATCACCGACGACAATGCCAGCGGTGAATACTATCTGACCGACGTGGTCGCGCTGGCGCGGGCGCGCGGGCTTGAGGTGGTTGTCGTCAAGGCCTCGGAAGAAGAATTGATGGGGGTCAATTCCCAGAGCGAACTGGCCAGGGCCGAAGCGGTGTTTCAGTCGCGCAAACGTGCGGACATGCTGGCGTCCGGTGTGCACCTGATGGCGCCGGAAACCGTTTATGCAAGCTGGGATACGGAACTGGCGCCGGGATGCGTGGTTGAGCCCTTTGTGGTCTTCGGCCCCGGCGTGCGCCTCGGGCCGGACACCCGCGTGCGCAGCTTTTCCAGTCTTGGCGGCGTCATGGCCGAAGAGTCGGTGCAAATCGGGCCATTTGCACGCCTGCGCCCGGGCACCGAGCTTGGCGCCCATGCCAAAATCGGCAATTTCGTCGAAACCAAGAAAGCGCGCATCGGCGATGGCACCAAGATCAGCCACCTCTCTTACATCGGCGATGCCATCATTGGCGATGAAGTCAATATCGGCGCCGGCACCATCACCTGCAATTATGACGGCTTTGACAAGCATACCACCACGATCAAGGCCGGGGCCTTCATTGGCTCCAATTCGGCGCTGGTGGCGCCGGTGTGCATTGGCGCGGGCGCCTTTACCGGCTCCGGCAGCGTGATCACGAAAGATGTGCCCGATGACGCGCTGGGCGTGGCCCGCGGCCGCCAGCGCAATATCGAGGGCTGGGCCGATCAGTTTCGCAACAAGAAGGCGCGCTCATGACCCCGGACGACTCCCCCAAGACCCATGCGGCGCGCGCGGCGCTTGACTATGTGCAAGACGGCATGGTGCTGGGGCTGGGCTCCGGCTCCACGGCCGAGATTTTCATCGCCCTTCTGGGGCACCGTGTCGCCAATGGCCTGCGCGTGCAGGGCGTGCCGACATCCACGGCCAGCGCTGCCGCGGCGCGCGAGGCCGGGGTGCCGCTTTTGCCCATAGATCATGTCGAGCGCATCGACCTGACCGTGGACGGCGCCGATGAAGTCGGCCCGGAATTTACCCTCATCAAGGGCGGCGGCGGCTGCCTGCTGCGCGAGAAGATCATTGCCAATGCCTCGGACCTGATGGTGGTGATTGTCGATGACAGCAAGCTGGTCAGCACGCTGGGCGCATTTCCCCTGCCGGTCGAAGTGGATCGCTTCGGCTTCACCATCACCGCCAAGAAGATCTATGATGCACTGGCGGCCACAGGCATTGCCCGCCCTGAAATTGCCCTGCGCATGGGCAGGGATGGCAAGGAGCCCTTTCTGACCGATGGCGGGCACTTCATCCTCGATTGCGCCTGCGGCCGCATTCCCGATCCGCGCAAGACGGCCGAACTGTTGTGCCCTGTTCCCGGTGTCGTCGAACACGGCCTGTTTCTTGACCTGGCCCGGATCGTCATTGTCGGCGATGCCGAGGGCGCCGAAATTCTGGAGCGCTGAACATGCCGCAAGAGTTTGATCATGTTGACCTTTTTGTCATTGGTGCCGGTTCCGGCGGGGTGCGCGCGGCGCGCATGAGCGCCCAGTATGGCGCCCGCGTCGCCATTGCCGAGGAATACCGCATTGGCGGCACCTGCGTCATTCGCGGCTGCATCCCCAAGAAGTTCCTGGTCTATGCCAGCGCCTACGGGCATGGCTTTGAAGAGGCCCGGGCCTATGGCTGGAGCGCCGATGGCGTGCGCTTTGACTGGCCCACCCTGATTGCCGCAAAGGACGTGGAAATTGACCGCCTGTCCGGCATTTACCGGCGCAATCTGGCCAATGCCGGGGTGCACATGTTCGAGGAGCGCGCTGAACTGGCCGGGCCCAATACGGTGCGGCTGGTGCAATCGGGCCGCACCATCACGGCGGACAAAATCCTCGTTGCCACCGGCGGCACGCCGCGCAAGCTCGGCTTTGAGGGCGAGGAGTTCACCATCACCTCAAACGAGGCCTTTC
>JALWUB010000237.1 GCA_026993275.1 Robiginitomaculum sp.
TTTGTAAGGAAAACTGTGTCTGCCCCATAACTCCAACTGATCTGAAAAGGACAAAATGCGTTCGTATCCCATGCGCCGCATCAATCTCAGGCCATATTGTGTTGCGGCTCTCGAATATGTCGGCATGCCGGGATAAAGCTGTTTCCAGATTGCCATCAGCGCCAGGAGGATCGAGGTTTGATCCTGGGCGGTCACTCCTCCCATCCCCCAAAGAAAGCCGGCCTCGAAGGGCTCGCCTGGCGCCGCAACCCACTCCCGGTCAATGCGGCTGCGAGTCAATGCGCCTGACAAGAGAGCGTGATGCCCCGCTCTGGATAAGGGGATCAGGGCCAGAAACCCTGTGATCTGGCGTTGAGAAAGCCGCACAAGGAATGTCAGTTGCGTCCATCGTTCCACGCGGGCCATGACCGAAGCCGGTGCGGGCTCAACACCGATCAAATTCGCGGCCAGGTTGCGCACCAGATGGATTTCCTGGGCGTGCACCCTTCTCATGTTGTGCGCTCTCAGGATTTTGCCAAGCCGGTTCGTTTCGTCAGGCAATCTGTGTATGAGATTGAATCTGGCCATGTTTTTGTCCAACCCCCAAGTGCTTCCGATTGTATGCCGGGGACTGCCCCCAGTATGAAGCCGGGTGCCAGCATAATGTGAATTGGATCGACATTATCCACCAAATGCCGTATATGAGGCATAGAGAGATCGGGGGATGGGGCCGCGTTTGTCGAATTTGCTGGATTGGAATGACCTTGAAATCGCCCTGGCTGTCGCTGAGGCAGGATCGATATCGGGCGGTGCAGCAAAGCTTGGCAAGCAGCAGCCAACAATCAGCGCGAGAATCAGCCATCTGGAAGCCAGGCTCGGTGTAAAGATCTTTACACGTTCACGAAACGGAACAAAACTGACGGAAATTGGCGAAACCATAATCCAGAAATCGAAAATAATGGAATCGACTGCCCGCGAGATAGAGCGCATGGCAAAAGCAAACAATGCCCTGGAGGAAGGCATTGTTACAATATATTGCACGGACGGTCTCGCAACATACTGGATTGCTCCGCACTTGTCGGAGTTCATGACCCTTTATCCGAACATACAGCTTGAACTGCACACAGGGGACACGCCGCCCAGTGTGAACTCGAACCAGGCCGATATCATCGTGCAGTTCGATGGCACAAAGGAAATGGACGCTGTTGCGGTCTCGCTTGGCTGGCTGCACTATTTGCCCTTCACGACAACGCATTATCTGGAGAGGAAGGGCTGCCCCGGCAATCTTTTTGATGCCCTGAATTTTGATCACCTCAAACTCAAGACCAAACAGCATAACCGCCAGGCCTTGAGCAAGAACCTTTCGTCCATGGATGAGCTGATTTCATATTGTATAACGACGAGCAACAGCAGTTTGTATTTTGAGGCCATGAAAGGCGGGGCGGGCATTGCGTTCATTCCAAGCTTTTTTGCCATGACACACCCTGAACTGGTCTATCTGGATTATGGCATTTCTGTTCCCATGCAGTTCTGGGCGGTGTATAATCGCAGCCTGATGGATATAACGAAAAACAGGGTGACGCTGGACTGGCTGCGCTCGCTGTTTCACAGACAGAAACATCCATATTTCCGGCAAGAGTTTGTCTGCCCGACAGAGTTTTCGGATATCAAGACCATAACCCCGAGCGAGCCTGCGGCTGTGGCGCGAAAAGCCTGATCCTGGCTTCATCCACTTGAGTCCGGATTCACTTGCAACAAGCAAGACAGACGTATTGCGCACGGCAATGCATTGACAACATGCAACCCCTCCCGTCGTCATGCGCAGGCTTGACCGGCGCATCCATTGGCAGGGGCTTGCACACCGCGGTGCGCGAGACATGGGCCCTCCGGTCGAGCCGGAGGGTGACGAGAGTGGGGGGCAGAGGGTGACGAGGGAGAAGCCGGAGGGTGACGAGAAAAATGAAGCCGTAGGGCGGGTCGAGCGCAGCGACACCCGCCGTTTGTTGGCCACACGCATTTTCCCGGCATGACGGGGTCAATGCGCATTTTCAATACTTGGTTGGTGGCGGGTGTCGCTGCGTGGGCCCACTTTACGCTGGCTCTGGCTCAATCGTTACACACCAGTCGTTCTTGCATATCATACCATTCAAACGGCGCTTTCGTAACTTTTTTTCCATCCTCTGATAAAATACATAAAAATGCAAAAGCTTTATGAATTTGAAATAGAACAGCATATGCATTAGTGTAAGAAATTTTACTTATAGAATAAATAAATTGAGGTGAGTATGTATTATTAATTTTTGACACATTTTTAACATCAAATAAATTATATAATTCCGTGACACTGCGATCGTTAAACTGAGCATTGGAAATAAGCTTTGATGAAACTATAGAGCTTCTAGAAATAGGCCGTCCGTTGCATTTATAATATATAGCTTTTGCGATTTTTCTCGATATTTTATTTAGAGTGGTCTTCAGTTTGTGGTTTATTTCAAATGCAGGATATCCTGTTCTCTCGTCAAAGGTTTTGCAGTTAGTAAAAAATTCCGTTAGAGGGTCTTTGAGTTCTCTTGGAGTATTATTAATTATGCCTCTAAAAGCCCTTTGTTTATCTTCCTCCGGTATATTATTTTCTTGGAATCCAAAAATTAAACCTATAATTGAAAATATTTGATCGTAATATGATGTTCCCTCATTACATGTTTTGCATGCAGGAAAGACAAATTCATCAGGAAATCGTCTACTCAGAAATACACTTTTAGGAGGGACGTGATCACGCGTTTCTGTTGGATTCCTAGAGCAAAAACAGCATGTTTGATGTTTTTTGATAAATGTTTTTAATTTTCTTTTTGCTTCTGCCATAAGAACCTAACTTACAGTTCCAGATTGCTAGATTGACGCAATGAAATAACACAGGCCAAGCGCAAAATACAAACCCTATTTACCGTTCATTATTAACCCTTGGACAACCCACCCTACGATGCCTGCGGGCAACCGCACCCCTCTATCCCCCAACCAGTGCCAGCCAGTCCTCCTCGCTCATCACGCGCACGCCCAGCGCCTGGGCCTTTTTCAGCTTTGAGCCGGCGCCCGGTCCGGCCACCACAATATCGGTTTTGGCGGAGACGGAGCCGGAGACTTTTGCCCCCAAAGCGGCGGCGCGGGCCTTGGCCTCGTCGCGGCTCATGTGCTCCAGCTTGCCGGTAAAGACCACTGTCTTGCCGGCCACGGGGCTGGTGCTTTGCGGCGGGGTGGCCGCCTGCACGCTGATCTGCGCCAGCAGGCGTTCGACCAGGCCCTCATTGTGGGGCTCGGCGAAATAGCGCACGATGGCCTCGGCGACGACTTCGCCAATGCCGTCAATGCCCAGCAATTGCGCAAAGGCCGGATTGTCCGGCTTCAGGTCCCGCGCTGCGATCATGGCCTCATGAAAGACCTGCCATTGCAGATAGGTGATGCTCAAGAGCCGCGCCGTGGTCTGGCCGACATGGCGGATGCCAAGGCCGATGAGCAGGCGCTCGAAACTGATGCTGCGGCGCGCCTCGATGGCGGCGAACAGATTGGCGGCCGAGGTTTCGCCCCAGCCCTCGCGGCGCTCGATATGCAATTGCGCATTGCGTTCCTGCAGGGTGAAGATATCGGCAGGCTCGCAAATGATGCCTTCCTCGAAGAAGGCCTCGATCTGCTTCTTGCCCAGCCCTTCAATGTCAAACGCTTGGCGCGAGACAAAGTGCTGCAAGTGCCGCACGCGCTGAAACGGGCAGGCAAACTCGCCGGAGCAGCGGGTGATGGCGCCGGGCTCGCCGGTCTTTTCATCCAGCTCGCGCACCGCCGGGGTTTTGAGCGGGCACGGGCAGACCTTCGGGAACACGAAGCGCGGCCCCCGGTCCTTGCGCTCCGGGTTCAGCACCTTGACGACTTGCGGGATCACATCTCCCGCGCGCTGGATCAGCACCAGATCGCCAATGCGCACGTCCAGGCGGGCAATCTCGTCGGCATTGTGCAGGCTGGCATTGGAAATCACCACGCCGCCGACGGTGACCGGCTTGAGCTTGGCCACCGGGGTCATGGCGCCGGTGCGCCCGACCTGAATGTCGATGGCTTCCAGTATGGTGCTGGCCTGTTGCGGCGGAAACTTGTGCGCCGTGGCCCAGCGCGGGCTGCGCGAGACAAAGCCCAGCCGCTGTTGCAGGTCCAGCCGGTTGACCTTGTAGACGACGCCGTCAATGTCATAGCCTAGGGTGGCGCGCTGGCGCTCGATGGCGCGATAGGCGGCGATCATCTCGTCGGCATTTTCGCACAGGCACATGTGATCGTTGATGGAAAAGCCCCAGGCTCCGAGCTTTTTCACCGCCTGCATCTGCGTCGTGGCAAAGGGCGCGGACACCTCGCCCCAGGCATAGGCGAAAAAGCGCAGGGGCCGCTGTGCGCTGATCCGCGGGTCAAGCTGGCGCAGCGATCCGGCGGCGGCATTGCGCGGATTGGCATAGACCGGCTTGCTCGCGGCCCGCTGCGCCGCGTTCATGGCCTCGAATTCGGCATTGGGAATATAGACCTCGCCGCGCACTTCTAGAACGTCCGGCCAGCCGCTGCCCTTGAGCGTCTTGGGCACATCGCAAATGGTGCGCACATTATTGGTGACATCCTCGCCCGTGCGCCCGTCGCCGCGCGTTGCCGCCTGCACCAGCGCGCCCTGCTCATAGCGGATGCCGCAGGAAAGCCCGTCAATCTTGGGCTCGGCGGTGTATTCCAGCGGCTGATCCTCCGGCCAGCGCAGGAAACGGCGCACCCGGGCATCAAACTCGCGCACCTCCTCGTCGGTGAACACATTGTCCAGCGACAGCATGGGCACGGTGTGGACAACCTTGGCAAAGCCCTCGGCCGGTCTTGCGCCGACACGCAAGGACGGGCTGTCCGGGCGCACCAGGTCTGGAAAGCGCGCCTCGATGGCGGCATTGCGCCGCCGCAATGCGTCATAGGCGGCGTCGGAGATGACCGGCGCGTCCTTTTCGTAATAGAGCCGGTCATGCCTGGCGATTTCACGGGCCAGCCGCGCCAGCTCGGCCGCCGCCTCGTCGCGGCTCAGCATCTCCACATCTTTCAGCGCAGCCATTTGGCGACCCCTTGTGCAACAGGCCCTGGCGCCGGGCATTGCCTTGTCCGGGGCAGGATGACAGCAGGTTCTGGCATTCCTGGCAGCATCATGCGGACTCCTGTTTTCGCCTTTGCCCGCCCCGGCCGTGCTCCAAGGCCCGGACAATGCCCCGGAAGGTGCGCACTTCCTGCTCTGTCAAATGCGCCCGGACCAGGGCGTTGCGGATGTTTTGCACCATCAGCGCCTTTTTTTCCGGCGGGAAGAAAAACCCGGCGCGCTCCAGCGCCTCTTCCAGGTGCTCGAACAGGCCAATCTGCGCCGCCTTGCTGGCCGGCGGCTGCTGGGCAGCGTGCGGGGCAGGGCGGGGCTCCGCAACGCCCCACGCATAGGCCAGCACCGCCACTGCCTGGGCCAGGTTTAGCGAACTGAATGCGGGCGACACCGGCAGGGTGACCAGGCCGTCACAGAGGCTGACATCGGCATTGTTCAGGCCAGAGGATTCCGCCCCGAACATCAGCCCCGCCGCCGTGCCTGCGCCGGAACTGGCGCGCAGGGCGGCGCAAGCCTCGCGCGGGCCCAGTACCGGCTTTTGCATGCCGCGCTTGCGCGCCGAAACCGCAAACACCTGCGCTAGGTCTGCAATGGCGCTGGCGGTGTCTTCGAAAATCCGCACCCGCACCACGCCGCGCAGCGCCCCGGCGGCCATGGCCTCTGCCTTGGGATTGGGCCAGCCATCCCGCGGCATCACCAGGCGCAGGTCAGAAAGGCCGAAATTGGCCATCACCCGCGCCGCCGCGCCAATGTTTTCCCCCATTTGCGGCTTCACCAGAATAAAGGCTGGCGATCTGGAGGGCTGTTCTGTCATGATTTTTCCCGCATTTTACAGACGCCAGACCGCACAGCCCCTTTTCCCGGCCCGATCCCGGTGCTATCGAGCCTGCGAACCGAAAGTCAACACCACAGCGCTGTGCCGCCCGCCGTTTGCGCGCGCCAGCATGAACCGCCAAGGAAACCCGCCCATGTCAAAAATCAAAGTCAAGAACCCGGTTGTTGAACTCGATGGCGACGAAATGACCCGTATCATGTGGGACATGATCAAGAA
>JALWUB010000238.1 GCA_026993275.1 Robiginitomaculum sp.
CTGGCGGCCTTGCGCCGGGCCAGGCGCCTTTCGGTGTATTTGACCACCAGGGTGATCACCAGCAGCGCAATGGCAACCAGGGGAATCACCGCCTTGGCCTTCTTGCCGCCAACCTCGCCGAGAAAGTGGAACAGGCCGAAGGTGATGGCGCCATAGAGCATGCCCGAGAGCACCACCCAGAAGGCAAAGCGGCCGAACGGCACCTTGAAAAACCCGGCCGCCAGATAGGTCGGGATGCGCGTGCCGGGGATGAAGCGCACCACCATCAGCGTGTGCGCCAGATTGCCCAGCACCTTGCTGCGGGCCGCCTGCACGCCGGGCCGCCGGGCGAACTTGTGGGCCCAGCCTTGCGTCAGCGCCGCACGCCCGGCCCAGTATTTCCACAAGTCCGATGCGCTGAGCCCGGCAATCAGTGACGCATAGAGCAAGAGCGGGTCGCCAAGGCCGATGCTGGAGGCCGATGCCGCGGCGATCACCGCCGCGTCTTCCTGGAAGAACGGGCCCAGCACCAGGCACAGATAAATCCCCCAGGGATAGGCGGCGAGCGCCTGGTTGAGCATGTCCATGATGCGGTGTTCCTGTTGCTGGACTGTTTCCGATATGGTCTTTTTCGCCCTTCTTGCCAAGGGCAGTGCGTGACGGCCATTGACTTTGCCCGCCCATGCGGCAAATCCACAGGCAAAGCATTGAGTGGAGACGAACATGGCGGACGCGCCCAAAAAAGTGGTTCTGGCCTATTCCGGCGGGCTCGATACCTCGATCATTCTCAAATGGCTGCAGGCGGAACTGGGGGCCGAGGTTGTCGCCTTCACCGCCGATCTGGGCCAGGGCGAGGAACTGGAACCGGCCCGGCAAAAGGCGCAGGACCTGGGCGTGAAGGAAATCTTTGTCGAGGACCTGCGCGAGGAATTTGTCCGCGACTATGTCTTTCCCATGTTTCGCGCCAACACCGTCTATGAGGGCCAGTATCTTTTGGGCACCGCCATCGCCCGGCCGCTGATCGCCAAGCGCCAGATCGAGATTGCCCATGAAACCGGCGCCGATGCGGTGTGCCATGGCGCCACCGGCAAGGGCAATGACCAGGTGCGTTTCGAGCTCGCCTATCTGGCGCTGGACCCGGACGTGCAGATCATCTCGCCCTGGCGGCAATGGGATTTTGGCTCGCGCACGGATCTCATTGCCTATGCCGAGGAGCACGGCATTGATGTGCCTGCCGACAAGCGCGGTGAGGCGCCGTTTTCGATCGATGCCAATCTGCTGCACACCTCGTCCGAGGGCAAGGCGCTGGAGGACCCGGGCCAGGAAGCGCCGGAATTCGTCTATCAGCGCACGGTGGCGCCTGAAGATGCCCCCGATACGCCGCACTATATCGAGATCGGCTTCGAGAAGGGCGATCCGGTCAGCATTGATGGCGTCAGGCTCTCTCCGGCCAGCCTTTTGACCCGCCTGAACGAACTGGGCGGCAAGCACGGCATTGGCCGGCTGGACCTTCTGGAAAACCGTTTTATCGGCATGAAGTCGCGCGGCATTTACGAGACCCCCGGCGGCACCATCCTTTTGGCCGCGCACCGGGGCATTGAGCAGATCACCCTCGATGGCGGCGCCATGCACCTGAAAGACGAACTGATGCCGCGCTATGCGGAGCTGATCTATAACGGCTTCTGGTTTTCGCCGGAGCGCAAGATGCTGCAGGCGGCCATTGACGAAAGCCAGCACATGGTCAGCGGCACGGTGCGGCTCAAGCTCTACAAGGGCTCGGTCAGTGTCACCGGGCGCCGCTCGGCGCGCTCGCTCTACTCGCTCGATCATGTGACGTTCGAAGATGATGTGGTTTATGACCAGTCCGACGCCGACGGCTTCATCGAGCTCAACGCCCTGCGCCTGAAACTCCTCGCCCGCCGCGACCGCAAGAGCGGGAAGAACAGCTAGGGCCAGCCCGGCCAGCTCCTGCCTTCACGCCGGCTCCGCTGGCGCGGTTTTGAAATTTTGACGTTTCCCGCCGCTTTTGGTTGACGATGGCATGACGGGGGTGGTTAATACGTGCCTGCGTGAGGGGCTCGAACATGGGTGGAACGGGCTAATGATCAAATCTGAACTGATAAATGCTCTGGTGGAGGAAAATCCGCATCTTTACCAGCGTGACATCGAAACCATTGTGGCTACGGTCTTCGAGGAAATCACCAAAGCGCTGGAAAAGGGCAACAGGGTGGAGTTGCGCGGCTTTGGCGCCTTTTCCGTGCGCCACCGGGCGGCCCGCCACGGCCGCAATCCGCGCACCGGCGAAGCGGTCGAGGTCAAGGCCAAGTCCGTGCCGTTTTTCAAGGCGGGCAAGGCGTTGCGCGAACGCGTTGATGCGTCCCGCGGCTGAAAGGCTGCAAGCCTTCCTGACTGCTCTTTCATTCACACCATCGATCTGACTGAGGTTGCGACATTTTTGCAACGCCGGGCCTGATTTCTCAGGCTCGGGGCTTGCGCTTGATTGACGCCGTAATAACAGAGGAATAAGAGACGCACAGGCTCAGATTAAGAACCGGTAATGCGCCAGTTTAGCTCCGGTCATTGTTTTTCTGGGATTCATGGGGGCAGTCTCGTGTGCTGCTTGGCTTTGCAGGGTTTGGCCCTGCCTGGGTAATGGGCACAGCAGGATGACCCCGGCACTTTTGGAGGTTTAAAGTGAAATCCTACACATTACGGGGAGCGTTGCTCGCTTCCACAATCATCGCCGGTGCCCTTGCGGCCCCGGCCTTCGCGCAGACAGACCAGGCTGCGGACACGGCGGACACTGAAGACACGATTGTCGTCACCGGTTCGCGTTTGAACCGGGCCAATGTGACGGCCTCAAGCCCGGTCCTCGCTGTGGACGCCGACGTCTTTGTGCGCCGTGGCACCACTGACGTTGTCGATCTGATCAACACCCTTCCCAGTGTCACCGCGGGACAAACCAGCGAAGTCTCGAACGGAGCCACCGGCACGTCCTCGCTGAACCTGCGCGGCCTGGGCTCCAACCGGACTCTGGTGCTGATCGATGGCAAGCGCCTTGGCCCGGGCCGCCCGGACATTTCCTCGGCTGACCTCAACCAGGTGCCGACCCCCTTGCTGGAGCGGGTTGAAATCGTCACCGGCGGGGCGTCTGCCGTCTATGGTTCTGATGCCATTGGCGGTGTCGCCAACTTCATCCTCAAGAAAGATTTCGAGGGTGTCGAGTTCCGTGGCACGGCTGGCGTCTACTATGACCGCAATAACAGCAAGTTTGCCCAGGACGTCCTGACCCAGACCTCGACCGACGGGGTTGTGCCCAAAAGCGATCAGTTTGATGGCTACACCTATGACGTCAGCGCCATCATGGGCGCCAATTCTGCCGATGGCCGCGCCAACATCACCGGTTATCTGCGCTATCTCGATGTTGGCAAGATCCTGCAGGGCAAGCACGACGTTTCCCGTTGTGCCCTTGGCGACTTTGGCCCCAATATCGGCAGCGACATTTTCTGCTTCGGGTCGAACTTTGGTCCTTTCCCGACCACCTTCTCCAACAGCCCGATCGTCGACCCCAATACCGGCCTGCCGCTTGATCCGCAGCCGGGTGTGCAGGGCACGATTTCGCTGGATGAGAATGGCAATATCCCGCGCGATGCGAATGGCAATATCATCACCGGCGCGTTCAATGCCTTCAACTTCAACCCGGACAATTTCTTCCAGCGTCCGACGCACCGCTATCAGGGCGGTTTTATTGCCCATTACGACATGAACCGTCATGCCAATTTCTACATGAATATGGGTTATACGCGGAATGTCACCGATGCGCAGATTGCCCCCACCGCCACCTTTGGCACGGTGCAGGCGATCAATTGCGACAATCCGTTCATGACCGCGGAAATCCGCCAGGTCATTTGTACGGACCGCGGTCTCAGCGGCTCTGATCTGGCTCCCGTGCAGATCAATCGCCGGAATGTTGAAGGCGGCGGCCGTTTGTCCCGTATCGAGCTGACCAATGTGCGCATGGTTGGCGGCGTCAAGGGTGAACTTGGCGGCGGTTGGAACTATGACCAGTTCATCCAGTATGCCAATACGGCGCAAACCGACACCAACAAGAACGATTTCAACATTGAACTTCTCAACGAAGCCCTGCGCGCCGTTGATGATGGCAATGGCAATATCGTCTGTTCATCGCGCCGTCCCGGCTGTATCCCGCTGAACCTGTTTGGCACCACACCGGTTGACCCCGTGGCCACGGCGGCGGTTTCCACACCGACCATTCTGACCGGCTCTGCCGTGCAGATGGTGTTTGGCGGTACCGTCAGTGGCGATGTCAAGCAATTGACCAGCCCGTTTGCCTCGACTGCGCCGCAGGTGCTGTTTGGCTATGAATGGCGCCGCGACCGCCTGCAAAGCCAGCCGGACAGTATTCTGGCTGTTGGCGGCTCCACTGGGCTGGGCGGTGAAACCACCCCCACCGATGCGCGCTCCAAGGTCTTTGAAGTGTTTACCGAAGTCTCGGTTCCGCTGGTTGAAGACCAGCCCTTCTTTGAAGAGCTCTCCTTCAATGGCGCTTACCGCTACTCCGATTATTCCTACCAGAATAATCTTCCTGGCGGTGACCAGAGCGATGGCTTCACCACGGATACATACTCGTCCGGCCTGGCCTGGAAGCCGGTCAGTGACATCCGTTTCCGCGTCCAGTATCAGCGCGCCGTGCGGGCACCGAACGTGTTTGAACTGTTCTCGCCTTCCAGCAAGGTGCTGTTCAACGCCAATGACCCGTGCTCGGGCCCGAACCCCACCGGTTCGCTCGAAGGCTGTGTTGCCAGTGGCCTGCCGGCCAATCTCTACGGCCTGGTGCCGCCGGATGCCGGACAATTGCGGCAACTGGTTGGCGGCAACGTCAATCTGAAGCCGGAAAAGTCGAACACCTACACCATTGGTGCTGTGCTGCAGCCCCGCTTTGTGCCGGGTCTGACGCTCACGGTTGACTATTACAACATTTCCGTGAAGGGCTTCATCAATACCATCCCGCCGCAAGCGACTCTTGCCGGGTGTATCAATGATCTGGACCCGACTTTCTGTAACCTGTTCCATCGTGACTCTCTGGGCACGATCCAGATTGACGGGTTCATCGAAGGCAATCTGCAAAATGTTGCAAAACGCAAGACCAGCGGTGTCGATGTCGAGGGCAACTATCACTTCAGCCCGTCTGACATGGGGCTGATCTCTGGTGATATTGGCAGCTTCAACCTCAACTATATCGCCACCTTCCTGCATACGCTGAAGCAGCAGTCCTTCGCCGGTCAGGCCTTCGTGGAGTGTAAAGGCTTCTTCGCCGACTCCTGCGATGACATTGTCGGCCAGCCCACGTTCAAGTACCGCCATGTGGCGTCCCTGACCTGGCAATCGCCGTACGACGTCGATGTCACCATGTCCTGGCGTTATTATGGCAGCGCGACCAATCTGGACACCTGCCCGGGCTGCCATGGCGAGAAGTTCGGCTCCAAGAACTTCTATGACCTGGCGGCGCGCTGGGATGTCAGCGAGAAGATTGAGATGAACGCCGGTATCAACAATGTGTTTGACACCGATCCGCCCATCACCAACTTCTTCGACACCTCGAACGGCAACACCTTCCCGGGTGTCTATGATGCCGTGGGACGCTACCTGTTCCTCGGTGCCCGTGTGAAACTCTAACCGCCTGCATCCTGCCCGTTGTTTCAGCAGCGGGCAGGATCAGAGCAAGACTTCAAGGCGCTGCAGGCTCTCCTGCAGCGCCTTTTCTGTGTGCAGAAGGCTGCGGCCGAACTCAATTGGCCTGCTCATTCTGCACTGGCGGCTTTGTATGCTGAACAGGAGAGATGGCGCAGGAAATGCAGTGCATTCCCAAGCATGCTGACGCCTTCAGGGCGCCGCGCGATCAAAGATCCTCCCGGGGGGTTGACAGGAATGCCCAATCTGCGGCGTCAACACCACGAACAGGGCGCTTCCGGTTCCCTTGTCCTTGCGGTCAGTGCGCCATGGTTTCCGGCAGCTTGCGCATGTCATGCACGCCCCGGATGCGGAGGCGGCTCTCTGGCTGCTCGCTGCCGATGGTGAGAGCGTAATCGGGGATGAAATGGCCAGGGAGGGCGCTCTTGCCCGTCAGCATGGTGAAGCTGCCGGGCGCG
>JALWUB010000239.1 GCA_026993275.1 Robiginitomaculum sp.
CGAGGCCAGCATTTTCTCGACCAGCTATTTTCGCACCGGCATCAAGAACGCGCGCCAGCGCCCGGTGCTGTTCATCTTCAATGGCGGGCCGGGCTCGGCCTCGGTCTGGCTGCATATGGGCGTGTTCGGCCCGCGCCGGGTGGTGACGCCCGATGCCAAGGATGATGGCGCACCGCCCTATGAGGTCGAGGACAATCCCTATTCGCTGCTGGATGTGGCTGATCTGGTGTTTATCGACCCGGTCGGCACCGGCTGGAGCCGGGCGCTGGGCAAGACCAAGCCGGAAACCTTCTGGGGCGTGCGCGAAGATGCGCGCTCGCTGGCGCGCTTCATCCGCCTGTGGGTGACCCGCAACAAGCGCTGGAACAGCCCCAAATATCTTGCCGGGGAAAGCTATGGCACCACCCGCGCCGCGGCCCTGACCAAGGACCTGCAGGGCGGCTGGTCGGATGTGGCGCTGAACGGGGTCATCCTGATTTCCTCCATTCTGGACTTTCAGACGGCGCGTTTCGCTCCCGGCAATGACGCGCCGCACATCGCCTATCTGCCGACCATGGCAGCCACCGCCTGGTATCATGGCAAGGTGGACAAGGCCGCCTGGAACAATGACCAGATGGCCTTCCTGAAAGAAGTGCGCAATTTCGCCATTGACGATTACGCCCCGGCGCTGTTGCGCGGCGCGGCCCTGCCCAAGACCCGCGAAGACGAGATCGTGGCCTCGCTGGCGCGTTATACCGGCCTCAAGGCGCGCTATATCCGGCATGCGCATTTGCGCGTCAGCGCGTTTCGCTTCGAAAAGGAATTGCTGCGCGATGAAGGCAAGACCGTGGGGCGGCTGGATTCGCGCTATACAGGCAAGGATTATGACGAGGCCGGCGAGCATTTTGACAATGACCCGGCCGGATACGGTATTGATTCGGCCTATACGGCGGCAGCCAATGACTATTTCACCCGCGAGCTTGGCGTGCCCATCGAACGCCCGTTCAAGGTGCTGGACGGCGCGCCGGGGCAGCACTGGAACTGGAATTTGACCAAGCAGCGCAACTGGCCGGCCTACCCCAATGTGGCGCCATGGATCGGCGAGGCGATGCGTGAAAATTCCGATTACCGGGTTTATGTGGCGGCGGGCTATTATGATTTTGCCACGCCCTTCTTTGCCGCCGAACTGACCATGAACCGCAATGGCATCGACCCGGAACGCGTCAGCACCCATTATTTCCAGGCTGGGCACATGATGTATCTGCACCCCCCTGCCCTGAAAAAACTGACCGAAACCATGCGGGCCTTTGTGCAGGGCAAATAAGGGGCAGAGCTGATCAGCAAACGCCAGGCACCGCATCACGAAGCGCTCCAGGCGTTCCGGCTTTCGCCTGGAAAAGCCGTTTTGCCGTTTTGCCCGGGATAGCGGTGCGTTTGGAGATTCACAAAAGGCTTTCAAGGGGGATCTGCGGCGCGCAAAGGAGCTTTCCTTGCGCCGCTGAAGGGGCGCAAGGCCTTGCAGGGCCTTGATTCACAATCTCATTCGTTCTTGCAGAGCCGTCTTTGATGGTTCCGCACAGTCTGATTATGCGCTTGTGCGCAGAAGCGGGGACAGGCGCGCACTTGTCCCCGCTTTTCATGGCGTGCCATGGCCCGAAATGGCTTGTCTCTGGTCCGTTCCGGTTCGAAAGTGTCCAAAACTCGCCTGCAACTGGCCTGGCGCATGGCTTGGCCGGGACAAAAAGAGGACATGCGGGCCATGCCCGGGCCACACGGCAGGACTCCCACTCCCCTGTGGGACGAAGGAACACCCCTCATGGTGAGCTAAGCAGAACCATGAAAGCATGCGCCGCCTTTCCACCAGCATGGCCCTTCCTCCCCCGCAAGCAGGGGAGCAGAAATTAAACGGCGCCTCTTTTTCATCCTCCCCCTTGATGGGGGAGGTGCCCCGCCAAAGTATTTGGGGGGGCGGAGGGGGTGATCTGACGCAAGCCAGAAATCAAAAACCTGAAACCGTAGGGCGGGTCGAGCAAAGCGACACCCGCCATTTAATATCTGCACTGGCCCCCGCGCCATAGCCCTCATGCCCCGCCCTCTCCACATTCGTCATGCCCCGGCCTCTCCCTTCGTCGTGCTCCGGCTCGACCGGAGCACTCAGAAACGGCGCCTGCCGTTTTCCCGGCGTGACGGGTATCGATATGCACGGGTCCGTCCTGCGCGGGCTAATCATCATTTTGGATTGCTATCATCGCAATCAAAGGTGAATTATTTCAATTTCTTTCCAGGCATCCTTTAGGTATTCCGCCACCAGACGCCGATGGCAGTGATGCGGCTTGTCCTCGCTGCATAGAAGGCAGGCACCATCTAACGCACTCCGATGCATTTTCTCGATTTTGCGTTCGGCCATCAGGTCAAGGAACTTTAATTCGTAATCCTCCCATGACCCCTTATTTTTCTTGTATGCATCCAGAATGTCCTTGGTAGGAGCAAGTTTCGGGACATGTTGGTATTCCATACCACAAATAGTGTTGGCAAAATATTTCAGGTCGTCGCGTTTGGCGAAACCCGCCAATTGTGAGACATTATTCAGGCGTACGTCAATAATTTTTCGGGCTCCGGATTGCCCAAGCCGCCAAAAAAAATTTTCAGCGCTTGTTTTTGTAAAGCCTATTGTAAAGATCTTCATTGCTTCGCTGTTGCCGAATTGCCATAATTTTCTACATCATATGTAAACGCGATTTTCTTTTCCTGCAGGAAAAATGCTTTTTCCAATAACTCCTTCGAGCTAAGAAACAAATCATCATTGTTAAGATTAAACTGTTTTAATAGGCGGTCTTCTGCCTGAGCTTGCGCCTCGATCTTTCCATCTTCAAGAATATGAAGGACATTAAATCCTTTTCTCACAAGCACCCGGGCAACCAGAATCGTGCGGTGGCAGTCCAGAGGGTCTTTCTCTGCACACATCAGAGCCATTGTAAATCCCTTGCCCACCCCTTTACAAATACGCTCTATGCCGTGCTGAAAACTATCTGTTTTAGCCAAGGCTTCATATTGTACACGGCCATTCACATAACATGATAAGTCGTCGCTTCTTGCCCCAAGCTCTTGACCTAGAAACACATATTTTATGCCCTGTTCAGCAAGACTCCGGTGCAATGCCTCCTTGTTGTATTGGGGGTTGTAGCGGCTATAGGGCGAAGAGCGCACATCGCCTATGGCCGTGATACCATGCCGACTCAGCATGTCAATGAATGTTTCGATCGAGTGTGTCGAATGGCCGATTGTGAAAATCCGAGAATCCATGATGTAGCCTAACACATTTGTTGGGTTGATTCACGCACATTAGTACTGCCTGACCTCTTCAAGATAGTCAGGAAATGTATATATTCCATTCACCTGCAGCCAGTACCCGTCTCTTTCATCATCCTGCGGGCTGTACCGGCGGCTCAGACCAACCCTGAGATAGACCTCTTGCTGGCTTCTGACAAAACGGCTTGCTTTATCCAGTTGTCCGTCGTCTTGATGTTTCTTGGCAAAGTCAAAAAACCCTCTGTCTGTTATAGAAAGATAGCGATAAAGAAAACCAGCGCCATCTGTGAACGATGCCCTGATCTTTTCCGGGTCGAACCGGTCCGGCTCGATGGACAGCCGCTTTGGTGGAACCTTGATGGTGATGATGGAACACGTCGCGGGCTGTCCATGGTTTATATGCTTTTGCCCCCGGTCAATGGTCACGCCAAACCCGCCTTCTACCGAATCAGATAACGTCCTTTCCAGAATGGACCTGAACATCGACCTGTCTACCTTCCCAGCGTATCTGCGCTTGGTAAACGTCGCATCCTCTATATGCGGGTAGTCCAGATCTTCCTTTAGTGCCAGATTGCCTCGCAATATCGCTCCTGGGTGAATGTTTAGCCTCCTGACTTCCCTGGATTTCAGATAAGGCATTGGCCTGAAACATTGCCCCGATTCCATATCGACCATGGCAATACAAACAATGTCCGGATTGCGGAATCTGGTCAGATCGGTAACAACATAACTACCCATGACAGACCTCAATTGAAGTAATATATAGATTTCGGATGCACACTTTTATGCAGAATTTGCGCTTCATAACATCCTGCTAAACTCATTTTATATGCCTTCCAAGAGGCACAAAACATTATCCCATAATGCCTAAAAACCCCGCTTTTGGCAAACAGCGAGCCGTAGGGCGGGTTGAGCGCAGCGATACCCACCACCAACCGGAAATTGATAATGCGGCATGGCCCCGTCATGCCGGGAAAATGACCTGGCACGTGCAGGACAGGTTGGGTGATGATTACTGCCATGACGGCGGGTGTCGCTGCGCGCGGGTCCGCCCTGTGCGGGCTCATAATGTTTCCCGGGATTGTGGCGCGGCTTGTTTCTGGACCCCGGCTCGGGGGCCGGGGTGACACTTAGGGGACAGCACAAGCGGTCAAGGGTTAACATTCAGGCCAATTACAATACAGTGTCACCCCGGACTTGATCCGGGGTCTATGGGAAACAGCAACTGCACGAAATGTCCCGGATCATGTCTGACGAAATGTCTTGGATGACACAAAACAGTTGGTGACACAAAGCTGCGATCGTTGCGGGCCGCGCAGTGCGGTCATGATTGCGGGTTTGCAGCAGGCCCCATTGGCATCTGCCCTCTGGCCCCTCTCCCGCCTTGACGCCGCCCCCGCAAATGGGGTGCAACAGGGCCATGGCATCAGAAGCGGAAACCATTGCCGATGCGCGGCCTTCCGGCTGGGTGGATACGCGCGCGCCGAAGGCGGCGCGGCCGTGGTTGCGGCTTGCGCGGTATGACCGGCCGATCGGCTTCTGGCTGCTGGCGATTCCGTGCTGGGCGGGCATGGCGCTGGCGCATCTGGGGCGGCCATGGGGCACGCATGATGCGGTGCTGGCGCTGGCCTTCTGGATCGGCGCCCTGGCCATGCGCGGCGCCGGCTGCACCTATAACGACATTGTTGATCGTGATCTGGATGCCAGGGTGGCGCGCACCGCCTTGCGCCCGGTGGCCTCGGGGCGCATCAGCGTGCGCGCCGCCTGGGGGTTTTTGCTGGCGCAGGCGCTCATTGGCCTGGGCGTGCTGTTTGTGCTGCCGCCGCTGGCGCGCTGGGTGGCACTGGCCAGCCTGCCGCTGATCTTTGCTTACCCTTATCTGAAGCGCATTACCTTCTGGCCGCAGGCCTGGCTGGGGCTGACGTTTAACTGGGGCGTGCTGGTCGGCTATGTGGCCATTGCGGGGACCATCACCCCGGCCTTGCTCACCGCCTATGCGGGCCTCTTCTTCTGGACGCTGGGCTATGACACCATTTATGCGCATCAGGACAAGGAGGATGATGCGCTGATCGGCATCAAGTCCACCGCGCGCCTGTTCGGGCAGCGCACCAGGGCGGCGCTGCTGGTCATCTATGGCGCCTGTGCCGTGCTGCTGGCCCTTGCCGCCGTGCTGGAGGGAAACAGCTCCCCGGCCAGACTTGGCGGCGTGCTGGCTGCCGCGCTGTTCGCCCTGTTTCTTGCGCAGCAAGTGCGCACCACCGATTTTGACAATGCCCGGGACTGCCTGCGCGCCTTCAGGCAAAACAAGATTGCCGGCCTGGCCTATGTGCTGGCACTGGCGCTGCTGCCCCCTGCCCTTGCATGGCTGGGACCGCTGGCCTGACTGTTCCCGCCATCGTGAGCGCCGCGCCCCCTTGCCAGCCCAGGCTCCGCCGCTTACCAGTAAATCTCCTTCCCTGCCGTCTGGAGTCCGTGCCATGGCCGCCGCTGCATCTGTTCTTGACCTGATAGGCAATACACCGCTGTTGCGCCTGCGCCGCGCATCCGAGGAAACCGGATGCGAGATCCTGGGCAAGTGCGAGTTTCTGAACCCCGGCCAGTCGGTCAAGGACCGCGCCGCCCTGGGCATCATCCGCGATGCGGAACAACGGGGCACGCTGAAACCCGGCGGCACCATTGTCGAGGGCACGGCGGGCAATACCGGCATTGGCCTGGCCATGGTCGGCGCGGCGCTGGGCTATCGCGTGGTCATCGTCATGCCGCGCACCCAGGCGCAGGAGAAAAAGGACGCGGTGCGCCTGTTTGGCGGCGA
>JALWUB010000240.1 GCA_026993275.1 Robiginitomaculum sp.
GGACAACGCTATCAAGCGGTTTAGCTGGAGTCTGAACGGGATGAATGCTCCCGACGGGGTCAAGGGCCTGCCCAGGGCGGCGCCGACCGATACCACAAATCCTGACTATTATCATCGCATCGTGGATTGCCAGTGGGCCTGCCCGGCGCACACGCCGGTGCCGGAATATATCCGGCTGATCGCCCAGGGGCGGTTTTCCGATGCCTATATGCTGAACCGCGAATCCAACGTGTTTCCGGGCATTCTCGGCCGCGTCTGCGACCGGCCCTGCGAGCCCGCCTGCCGCCGCGGCCGCGTCGAGGAAGAGCCGGTGGCAATCTGCCGCCTGAAGCGTGTCGCCGCCGATCACAAGGACGACATCCGCGGCCGCCTGCCCAAAAAGCCTGAAAAGACGAATGGCAAGCGCATTGCGCTGATCGGCGCCGGACCGGCCAGCTTCACCGTTGCCAACGATCTGGCGCCGCTGGGCTATGAATGCGTCATTTTCGAGCGTTTCGACGTGCCCGGCGGGCTGATGCGCACCAATATCCCGGCCTTCCGCCTGCCCGAGAAGGTGCTCTATGAGGAGCTTGACTATATTCTGGACATGGGCGTGGAGCTGCGCCTGAATACGCCGGTCAACAGCCTCAAGGGCCTGCTGGACGAGGGCTGGGATGCGGTCTTTGTCGGCACTGGCGCGCCCAAGGGCAAGGATCTGCGCCTGCCGGGACGCGACGAGGGCCGCGCCAACATCCATATCGGCATTGACTGGCTGGAATCGGTGGCGTTTGGCCATGTCAGGACAATCGGCAGGCGCGTGCTCATCATCGGCGTCGGCAACACCGCCATGGACTGCTGCCGCACGGCGCTGCGCCTGGGCGCGGAGGACGTCAAGGTGATGGCACGCAAGCCGCGCAGCTTTTTCAAGGCCTCCGAATGGGAACTGGAGGACGCCGAAAACGAAAACGTGCAGATCATCGTCAACCATTCGCCCAAGGCCTTTGTGGTGAAAGCGGGCGTGCTCAAGGGCATGGTGTTTGAAAAGCTCGAATACGAGCTTGACGAGAACGGTGCCATCGTCAGCCACAAGGCGGTTGGCGAGGAAATGATTCCCTGCGACGACGTGGTGCTGGCCATCGGCCAGGAAAATGCCTTTGAATGGATCGAGCGCGACGGCACCATCGCCTTTGGCAAATGGGACATGCCGGTGGTGGATGCGGCGACATTCCAGTCCAGCGAGCCGCGTGTGTTTTTTGGCGGCGATGCCGCCTTTGGCCCCAAGAACATCATCTGGGCGGTGGAGCACGGCCATCAGGCGGCAATCTCCATCCACCTGTTTTGCCAGGGCAGGCCCGTGAACGAGCGCCCGGCCAATGGCCTGAAGCTCTCCAGCACCAAGATGGGCATGTTCGAGTGGAGCTATTCCAACAGTTTTGACGGCGCCAGGCGGCGCGCCATGCCGCATGTGGAACTGGCCAGGCGCTTCAAGAAACTCGACACCGAGGTGGAGCTGGGCTTCACACCCGAGCAGACCGCCACCGAGGTGCAGCGCTGCCTCAATTGTGATGTGCAGACGGTGTTTACCGCCAATCTGTGCACCGAATGCGATGCCTGCATCGACATTTGCCCGGTGGAATGCCTGGCCATCACCCCGCCCGCAGACGAGACGACCCTGCGCCATGCGCTCGAGGCCCCGGCGCTCAATGAGGAGCAGCCGCTGTTTGTCTCCGAAGATCTGCCGCTGACCGGGCGCATCATGATCAAGGACGAGAACATCTGCCTGCATTGCGGTCTGTGCGCCGAGCGCTGCCCGACCGCGGCCTGGGACATGCAGGAGGCGCAGATCATCATTCACCATGCCGAAGATCTGGCGGAGGCAGGCACATGAGCAAGCCCGGCATCAATGACTTCACCATCCGGCTTGCCAATGTCAACGGCACCGGCTCGGCCAGCGCCAACGGCCTGCTGATGAAGTCCATCTTCCGCTCCGGCGTGCCGGTGGTCGGCAAAAACGTGTTTCCCTCGAACATTCAGGGCCTGCCGACCTGGTACGAGATCCGCGTCACCAAAGACGGCTACGGGGCGCGTTCCGGCGATGTGGACATGATGGTGGCGATGAACGCCAACACCTATGCCCAGGACATTGCGTCCCTGCGCCCCGGCGGCGTGCTGATCTATGACAACACCTGGCCACGGCAGCATGTCCTGTCGCGCAAGGACGTGACCGTGCTTGGCGTGCCGCTGGCGCAAATGGTCAACGCGGCCTTCACCGCCGCGCGCTCGCGCGTGCTGATGAAGAACATGGCCTATGTCGGCGCCGTGGCGGCGCTTCTGGACATTGACAAGACGATCATCGAGACCCTGGTGCAGGAGACCTTCGCCAAAAAGACCAAGCTGATTGCCCCCAACATGCAGGCCGTGGCGCTGGGCTATGATTACGCCAAGGAACATTTTGACTGCCCGCTGCCCTTCCATGTGCAAAAGATGGACGCCACCAGGGGCAAGATCATGATCGACGGCAACACCGCCGCAGGCCTGGGCTGTGTCTATGCCGGGGCCACTGTCGGGGCCTGGTATCCGATCACCCCCTCGACCTCGCTGATGGACGCCTTCAAGTCCTGGTGCAGGGAATTCCGCGTCGATGAAAAGAGCGGCGCGCACCGCTTTTGCATCATCCAGGCGGAGGACGAGCTCGCCGCCATCGGCATGGTCATCGGCGCCAGCTGGAATGGCGCGCGCGCCTTCACCCCCACCTCCGGGCCCGGCATTTCGCTGATGAGCGAGTTCATCGGTTTTGCCTATTACGCCGAAATCCCGGCGGTGCTGTTCGATGTGCAGAGGGTGGGCCCGTCCACCGGCATGCCGACGCGCACCCAGCAGGGCGACGTGCAATTGTGCGCCTATGCCTCGCATGGCGACACCCGCCACATCCTGCTGTTCCCGGCCAATCCGGCCGAATGCTTCACCATGGCCGCCGATGCGTTTGACCTCGCCGAACGCTTCCAGACGCCGGTCTTCGTGCTTTCGGACATCGACATTGGCATGAATGACTGGATGGTGGACACGCTCGACTGGGACGATGCGCGCCAGCCTGACCGCGGCAAGGTGCTAAGCGCCGAACAGCTCGACCAGATGGACAGGTTCTACCGCTATCGCGATGTCGATGGCGACGGCATTCCCTGGCGCACCCTGCCCGGCGTGCACCCCAAGGGCGCCTATTTCACCCGCGGCTCCGGCCATAATGCCGACGGCACCTATACCGAGAAGGAAGCCGAATACCAGGAAGTCGTGGACCGGCTGAAACGCAAATGGCAAGGCGCGGCGGACAAGGTGCCCGCCCCCATTGTGCGCCCCGCCAGGGGCGGCAAGGCGCGCTGGGGCATCATCGCCTATGGCAGTTCCGACGGCGCCGTCATCGAGGCCTGCGACCGGCTGGCGGCGCAGGGGATCAACCTCGATTACATGCGCGTGCGCGGTTTTCCGTTTGCGCAAGAGGTCAGCGACTTTGTCGAGGCGCATGAACAGGTGTTCGTCGTCGAGCAGAACCGCGATGCGCAATTGCGCGGCCTGATGCTGCTGGAGACGGACCTGGCGCGCGAAAAACTCGTCCCGCTGCTGCACTATAGCGGCGAGCCGCTGGCCTCGCACTTTGTCCAGGACTTCATCCTCGCGCAGGACCGCAAGGAGAAAACCGCATGACCTCCTTCGCCAAGCCGATCATCGACCTCAAGAACGCGCCGCGCAATGCCCTGGGCCTGACCCGCCAGGATTATGAAGGCGCCATGTCGACCCTGTGCGCCGGCTGCGGCCATGACTCGATCACCGCGTCCATGGCGCGGGCCTTCTTCAATCTCTCCATCGAGCCCTACCGGGCCGTCAAGGTCAGCGGCATTGGCTGCTCATCCAAGACCACCGCCTATTTCTTGCGCGAAAGCCATGGCAACAACACCGTGCACGGGCGCATGCCCTCGGTGGCCACCGGCGCGGCCGTGGCCAATACCGGACTGACCTATATCGGCGTTTCCGGCGATGGCGATTCGCTCTCCATAGGCCTGGGGCAATTCGCCCATGCCATGCGGCGCAATGTCAACATGCTCTATGTGCTGGAAAACAATGGCGTGTATGGGCTCACCAAGGGCCAGTTCTCGGCCTCTGCCGATATTGGCAGCGTCAGCAAGAAGGGCGAGGTCAATGAATTGCCGCCCATTGATCCGGTCACCCTGGCGCTGTCTTTGGGCGCCACCTTTGTCGCCCGCGGCTTTTCCGGCGATCGCGAGCAATTGGTGCCGCTGATCGAAGCCGGGCTGAAGCATAACGGCTTTGGCCTGATCGACGTGATCTCGCCCTGCGTCAGCTTCAATGACCATCCGGGCTCGACCAAGAGCTATGCGCACACCTTCAAATACTATCACCCGGCGGTGCATGCGGACTATGTCCCCATGGCCGAGGAAATCAAGGCCTCCTATGACGCGGGCGAAGCGGTATCGGTGAAGCTGCATGACGGCGGCGCCATCGTGCTGCGCAAGCTGGATGCAGACTATGATCCGTGCGACCGCGCCGCCGCCTATGCGCAGGTCAGCGAGCGCGCCGCGCGCGGCGAGATCATCACCGGACTTCTGTATGTGGATGAATCGCGAAAAGACCTGGCAGCCCTGAAGAAGCTGCCCAAACGGCCGCTCAACACCTATCCATACGCGGATTTGTGCCCGGGCGCGGCCACCCTGGCCAGGGTCATGGACCGCTATCGCTAAAGCTCCCGGCCAAGGTCAGGAGCACCAGGGCGCGCCGCCCCTGACAGGCCGCGCCAGCCCGGCCTGCAGCAACAGCGCAGACAAATCCTCCCCGGAACTGGTGCGCACCCGGGCGACAACACGGCCGGCATATTTGCCAAGATGCACGGCGCTGAGGGTGATGCTGGTGCCGGTGTGCTGACGGACAAACGCCCGGGCGCGAGCGGCGCGGGCGCGTTCGGCCGGACAATGCGGGTGAAACAGCTCCGGTGCATCCACACCGGCCAGCCGCACCTTGATCCTGACAGACTGGCCGGGCCAGATCAGTGCCCGGACGGCCAGGGTGTCGCCATCGACAATGCGCAACACTTCGGCCTGCACCGGCCCGGCAATCACATCCCCGGCGCTGACGCGATGGGGAAGCAGCAAAAGCAGCAGGCAAAGCAGCACATTATGCCGGTGCGTGCGAAGGTCCATGCTCGTTCACCTGTCTCTTTCAAGCCCGTGCAAGGCATAGAAGGCAAGCCAGCCAGTGCGGGAAAGGCTGACGCCTTTTCAGAACTGGTGCGCGCAGGATAGGACTATACTCCTATAATGAGAACAAAACAAGACCGAAATGTAATAGCAATCAGGCGTTTTTCAGAAAAACGCGGCCTGCGTTCAGTCGCCGCCGCCCATGCCGCCGCCACAGCCGCACATATGGCCATGGCCGCGCGTACGGTGGCGGAAGCGCAGCAGGGGTGCTCTGGAGAGCACGCTGGCATGGCCGCCGGTGATGAAGGTGGCGCCGCCCCCGTAAAAACTGGCAACCGGGCCGCCGACACCGCCGGTCAGACTGTTGAAAAATCCGGCATTGCTGATGTTCACGCTGGCGCTGGCCGTGGCATTGGCCGTTGCGCTGGCTGAGGCGCTGCTGTGTGATGTGGTGTGTGCGGTGGAATGGCCGTGCTGGGCCGGGGCCGGGCGGCCAGCCGGGCAGGGAATGGGGGTGGTGCGGCCGCGGGCATCACGCCTGAAGCATCTGCTGGCAGACATGCCGGCACAATCATGCGCACAGGGCGCTGGCGGCAGCACTGGCGCACAACGCCGGGTGCCGGGCTCATGCCTGCGGGCTTCGCATGCCGTGCCATAGCCTGCATGAAGCGGCACATAGACATCATAGCCGCCCCGGTAACCGCCCCGGCGGCTTCTGCCATAGCGCCCACGGGTCACCACCACCGGCCCGGCGCCATAAAGGTCGCCTTCCTCAACAACCGGGGCGGTGCTGTAATAGTCATAGCCATCATGCGTCTCCGCCGGGGTGCTGGCAGCAGACGTGGTATAGCTGTGTGCTTCGGCTTCGGCCTGGGC
>JALWUB010000241.1 GCA_026993275.1 Robiginitomaculum sp.
CACGGTCATCAGCGCGGTGTCGTGCAGGGCGGACAGATCGACTTTGCGGCCCTCATGGCGCATCAGCCCGCGGGGCAGGCGGTGTTCCTGAAACACCTCGGCTATGGTTTGCAGGTAAAACTCCCCGGTCAGGTCCATGACCGACAGGTATTCGTCATAAAAGGCGCGGTGGCGCCCGGCGCTGTCTTCGTCTCCGGCAACCAGGTGCGCGAAAAACGCCTTGTGGGCATTCACATGGCGGTCCCGGTTCATGTGCATGAAACTGGCCAGTTGCACAAAGCCCGGATAGACCCGGCGCAGCATGCCCGGATGGGGAAACGGCACCGTGGAAACGAGATTGCGGGCAAACCAGTCCAGGGAATGGGTCTTGGCCAGGGTGTTGGGCACGGTTGGCGAGCAGCGCGTGTCAATGGGCGAGCCGATCAGCGTGATCGAGGCCGGACAGGCCGGCTCCTCGTCCTCTGCCATCAGCGCCGCCGCGGCCAGCACCGCGGGGCCGGGCTGGCACACGGCCAGCACATGGGTGCCGCGGCCCAGATGGCGCAAGGATTCGCGCACCAGGTCGATATAGTCATGCAGGTCAAAGCGCCCGGCCATCAGCGGCACCTGACGGGCATCGGTCCACTCGGTGATATAGACATCATGGCCCGGCAGGAATGCGCGCACGGTATCGCGCAGCAAGGTTGCATAATGGCCCGAAAGCGGCGCCACGATCAGCATGCGCGGATCCTGGCGCGGCGTTGCCAGGGCGCGCCTGAAATGCGTCAGCGTCATCCAGGTCCAGCGCCGGGCGGGCTCCGGCGTGACCTTGACCGGCGCCCCCGCAATGCAGGTCTGCTCTATGTTCCAGGCCGGTTTGCCATAACGCCGGGTGGCGCGCTCGAACACATCCGCCGCGGCGCGTAAGGAGCGCCCGGCCAGGGTCCGGGAAAACGGGTTGAGCGGCGATACCGCCATCGCCCCCGCCTGCCTGGCCAGCGCCCGCCAGGGCGCCAGTGCCGCATGGGTCATTTCATAGCTGCTGTAAAGCATGGAGTCCCTAGCATTTCTTGCCGTCGAGATGGCGGCGCAGGCATCTGGCAATATCATCAACACTTGAGTTGTGGGTAAACACGGCGGCGTATTTTCCCTGCGCATCCATCAGGAAAATGGCGCTGGTGTGGTCCACCAGATAGGCGTCGCCCTCGCCGGCCTTCTTGTAATAGACCGCATATTTGTGCGCGATATCGGCGATCTGTTCCGGTGTGCCGGTCAGTCCTTCGAGATTGTCCGGAAAGCCGGGCGAGTGAATGTATTGCGCCAGGGTCTGCGGCGTGTCGCGTTCGGGATCGACAGAGATGAACACCGGCTGGATGCGCGCCTTGTCCGGCCCCAGCCGGTCCAGCGCCTGGGCCATGAGCTGCAGGGTGAAGGGGCACACATCCGGGCAATAGGTATAGCCAAAATAGACCAGCATGGGCTTGCCGAGAAAATCCTTGTCGGTGACCGTGCGCCCGTGCGAATCGGTCAGGGTGAAGGCGCCGCCAATGGCCGCGCCGCCGCCAGAGCGGCCCGCAGGGCTCTTGAGGATCACCTGCAGGCCCAGCGCCAGGGCGGCAACAAGGATCAGGGCTGATGCAATGAGCCTGATTCTGCGCAAGACGGGGGAGGGTGCGGAAGGTGGCATGGGCGCACCATAATCCGCTTTGGGGCGCGCGCCAGCAGTTTTTTCAGCCCCTCTTTGGGGCCCGGTTGCCGGATGGCGCAAGGACTGGTTTAACGGGTGTGACAGCCATCGCGCCGGAGACACTCCATGGGCCAGCCTGCCACCGCCAAGCGTCTGGGAAGCCATTATGGCGTGCGCGCCCGGACGCTCATCATGCTGCGCTGGATTGCGGTGGCCGGGCAAAGCCTTGCCGTGCTCTTTGTCGCCTATGGCCTGCATTTCACCATACCGCTGGCGGCCTGCCTGGCGGTGATCTCGGCCAGCGCCTGGCTGAACATTTTTCTGGGCTTTGCCGGGCCGCGGCTGTCTTCGCGGCGCTCCACCCTGGCGCAACTCGCTTTCGACCTTGTGCAAATCGCGCTCTTGCTGGGCCTGACCGGCGGCCTGGCCAACCCGTTCCTGCTGTTTCTGGGCGTGCCCGTGGTCGTCGCCATGACCGCCCTGCCCGTGCGCGATGCGCTGCTGCTGGCGGCGCTGGCGGTCCTGGCCCTGGCCGCCCTGGCGCTGTTCGCCCGGCCCCTGCCCTGGACCCCAGGGATGGAGCCGCAAATTCCACGCCTGTATATTTCCGGCCAGATCGCGGCGATGATGATCGCCACAGGCTTCATCGCCTTCTATGTCTGGCGGGTGTCCCAGGAGGGCGAGCGCATGCAGGCCGCGCTGACGGCCACCGAGGCCGTGCTGGCCAAGGAAGCGCGGCTTTCGGCCCTGGGCGGCCTGGCCGCGGCGGTGGCGCACGAACTGGGCACGCCGCTGGGCACCATTGCCCTGGTTGCCGGTGAAATGCGCCATGCGCTTGCCGGGGACAGCGCGCTTGCAGAAGACGCGGAGCTGCTGGTGGAACAGGCCAAACGGTGCCGCACCATCCTGTCGCGCCTTTCTGCCCCCGGCGCCGCCGAAGACCCGGTGCATGCGCGCCACACCCTGGCCGAGCTTCTCGAAGAGATTGCCGCGCCGCTGCGCGCCTCGGGCCATGTCATCACCACCAGCGCCAGGCCCAAGACCGGCTGTCAGGATGACCGCATGCCGGTCTTGCGCCGCCGCCCTGAAATCATGCACGCTCTTGGTGCCTTTGCCGAAAACGCCACGGATTTTTCCAGGCAGCGCGTTGATCTGGCCGGCTATTGGGATGACAACTGGATCGAGGTGATCATCTGTGATGACGGCGCCGGGTTTGACGAAAAGATCCTTGACCGGCTGGGCGAGCCTTATGTGACCAGCCGCCCCGGTGGCGACGATCATGGCCATGGCGGCCTGGGCCTCGGCGTATTCATCGCCAAGACCCTGATCGAACGCACGGACGGCGTGGTCAGGCTTGGCTCCAGCGCCAAACTGGGCGGCGCCATGGTGCGCATCATTTGGCCGCGCCCGGCAATTGAGATATCATCTGCCGTATAGGAGCGGCAAGAGGGCATGTTCCAGGGACATTTGAACACAGGCCAGCAGGAGTAACAGCCAATGCAGACCAAGCCCACCAAACCGGAATTGCCGGCAGATCACAGCCTGCTTGTGCTTGATGACGATGTTGCCTTCCGCACCCGCCTGGGGCGGGCGCTGACGGCCCGCGGCTTTGTCGTCAGCGCGGTCGGCACGGTGGCCGAGGCGATGGACATTGCACGGCTCAACCCGCCGGCCTTCGCCGTGCTCGACATGCGCCTGGAGGATGGCAATGGCATTGATGTGGTCAACGAACTGCACCGGCGCCGCCCCGACAGCCGGGTGATCATGCTCACCGGTTATGGCAATATCGCCACCGCTGTTGCCGCGGTGAAGGCCGGGGCGATCGACTATCTGGCCAAGCCCGCCGATGCCGACGATATCGTCAAGGCGCTGCTGGCCCTGCCGGGCGCGGCGCCGGAGCCGCCCGCCAACCCGATGTCTGCCGACCGGGTGCGCTGGGAGCATATCCAGCGCGTGTTCGAGTTGTGCAACCACAATGTCTCTGAGACGGCGCGCCGGCTCAACATGCACCGCCGCACCCTGCAACGCATCCTCGCCAAGCGCGCGCCGCGCTGAGGCCCTGTCCCGGATCCCGGCCCGGTATGGGAAGCGGCTTTCGGGCAATACGGGGACAAGTGCCCCTGTCTCCATTTCAGCGCATAAGTGGACAATCAGAGTGCGTCAGGCTCTCCAAAGAAGATTGATATTGTGAATCAAGGCCCCACAAGGCTTTGCGGCTCAAGAGCGCTGCAAGGAAAGCTCCCATGCGCGCCCAAGGCACCTCCTGAAAGCCCTTTTGTGCGCATCCAGACGCGCCGCTATCCCCGCCATAAACCGCAAAACGGTTTTCAAAAAGGCGCGGGATTCTCATGATCGGTGAATGGCCTTACAGTGGAGCCTTGCTGATTCGCTTGCCATGGGGGATGCCATGAGAGGTTTGACAGGCGCGGCCGCGATTGCGGCGCTGGCCCTGCTGGCCGGCAGCACACCGGCCCGGGCGGCGCCGGGGGGCTTGCGTGCCGATGCGGGAACTTCGCAATCACAGGGCTATGGCGCCGACACCAAGGCGTTTGGCTATCGCGCTTTCAAGGTCAAGGCGACGGCGTCGTTTCAGTCCGAATACGTGTTTCGCGGCGAGCAGCGCGCCAAGCACAGTGCCCAGGGCGGGCTGGAGGTTTCCACCGGCGGCTTTTATGCCGGCGCCTGGGCAATTCTTCCCACTGAGGACCGCTTTGACGCCTTTCAGACCGAGATTGACCTTTATGGCGGCTATGGCTTTGACCTGACCGATGCGCTTTATGCCGATATCGGCGTGACCGGCTATCTCTATAACGGCCCGCAATTGCTGTTTGCCAGCCGCGATTCGGTGGAGGTTTATGGCGGTTTGTCGCTATCGGGGCCCTTCAAGCCCAGCCTCTATGGCTTTTATGATTTCCGGGCCCGGGCGGTGACGGTGGAAGGCGCGCTGGAATACAGCCTGCCCCTTGGCCATACCGATCTGGTGAGCAGCGCCACCGGCGGCTATACCGATGGCCGCGGCTTTTCCTACGGTTATTTTCAGGCCGATGAAGAGATTGTCTATCATTTCAACCGCCAGGCCTCGCTGGGCGTAGGCGGCCACTGGGCGATTTCGGAAAACCGGCGCTTCTTGCGCGGCCTGACGGCCTCGCAAAACAATTCCACCTGGTATGGCATCACCCTCAAGGCGCGGAACTAAACCGTCAGATCTTTTCGGACAGGGCAATGGCGGCGCGGCATCCGGCCTTGATGAAGCCGGTCAGCAGGCCATGGGCCGGGGCGTTGCGGGCGCCCTGTGCAATGGCCGTGTCGCGGTGGCCCAGTTCGTCTTCGCGAAAGGCGGCAAACATGTCTGCCAGTTCCGGCTCGGCCCCGGCGGCGCGGAGCGCATCGATCTGGCCCTGATAGTGCTCTTCGATGACCTCCTCCACCGCTTCGGTGCAGGCATGGGCCGCGCTCTCGCTGATCAGGGCCGTGGCGATCCCGAGCGCATGGCTGAGCGGCTGCCACAGGCCGATCAGCGCCGTCGGCCGCTCGCCGCGGCGGTGCAGTTCATCGTCAAATGCCTTCAGGTGCACATGCTCGCCCAGTTCCATGTCGCGCAGGGTGCGCGTCATGGCGCGCTTGGAGCGCACGGCGCCAAAGACCCGCTGCTGGGCCTGGTAAATCGCCACTGCGGCCGCCTCGCCGGCATGGTCCACCCGGATCATGCTGCGCACTTGCGCCGCCATGGCATCACCGGGGGGGTGCGGACGCGGCGCCCGCCTGGCGCCGTCTGCAGCGGGCTTAGGGGGCAATGTCGATCTCCGTCTTGCGGCCAAGGCTGAAAAAGCTGCCCGCGGCCAGGGCCAGCGAGTAGAGCGCATTCCAGCCGGCCATGGAAAGCCCGGCAAGGCTCCACGGGATCTGGTCGCAACTGGGCGCCTTGCTGGCCTGGCCCAGGGCCGCGCTCAGATCGGCCGCGTTCAGTCCGGCCAGTCCGGCGGTATCGCCGCTGCAGGTGGCCGGGCCGGGCCAGAAATGCCATTCCACCCCGGCATGGTAACCGGCGACCATGGCGCCGGTCAGGAAGGTCAGGCCCAGCAGCGCCACCACGCCGCGCTCCAGCCGCCAGCCCGGCAGCAGGCGGGCGGCGGCAATCCCGGCCACGGCTATGGCCAGGGCAATCCAGTAGACCTCGCGCTGGCGCAGGCACAGGGCGCACGGGCGCAGGCCGCCAAAGGTTTCAAAGGCATGGGCAATGCCCAGCGCCGCCAGCGCCGCAATGGCAGCCAGCACGGGCCAGGTCCGCGGGGTGAAACACATGCGCATGGTCATGGCGTGCAGCATAGCCGCAAACCGCGTTCTGCCAAGAGCCCTGCCTGCGGCGTGTGGCCGCGTCAGAACAG
>JALWUB010000242.1 GCA_026993275.1 Robiginitomaculum sp.
GGCGGGCGGTGCAGGCGGTGCTGGATGACGCCGGGCTGGCGCCGGCACAGCTTGATGTCATCGGGTTTCATGGCCAGACGGTGCTGCACCGCCCGCCCGCAGGCGGCCGGGCCGGGCAGACCTGCCAGATCGGCGATGCGGCGGCGCTGGCGCGCGCCTTTGGTGTCAGGGTGGTGCATGCGTTTCGCGCAGCCGACATGGCGGCGGGCGGCCATGGCGCGCCGCTGGCCCCGGCCTGGCACCGGGCGCTGGCCGCAGACTTGCCCAAGCCGCTGGCGGTGCTCAATCTGGGCGGCGTTGCCAATCTGACCTGGCTGGGAAAAGACGGTGCCATGCTGGCCTTTGACACCGGCCCCGGCAATGGCCCGCTGGACGCATGGGTCAAGCAGCACGGTGCTGGCGAGATGGATGCAGACGGGGCGCTGGCGGCGCAGGGCGCCGTTGATGACAAGGTGCTGGAGGCCCTGATGCAGGCGCCGTTTTTTGCGCGCACGCCGCCCAAGTCCGCCGACCGCTGGGATTTCGATCTGGCGCCCATGCGCCATTTGGGGCTTGCGGATGGCGCCGCGACGCTGAGCGCCTGGTGCGCCGAATCAGTGGCCCGCGCGGTGCAGCTGTTGCCAGCGCCGCCGCGGCAGATCCTGGTTACGGGCGGCGGCCGCCGCAATCCGGTGCTGATGGCCATGCTGGCGGCGCGCACGGGCAGGGATGTGCAGCCGGTGGAGGCGGCGGGCTGGCGCGGCGATGCGCTGGAGGCCGAGGCCTTTGCCTATCTCGCGGTGCGCCGCCTGCAGGGCCTGCCCGCCAGCTGGCCCGGAACCACCGGCGTTGCGGCGCCGGTGTGCGGCGGCGTTATCGCCGTCCCTTCCTCGACGCCATGAACGCATCCATTTCCGGGTCCACGGCGCCGTTCTGGCGGTAATCGAGATAGGCTTCGATGGCTTCGCGCATTTCTTCTGTGTGATTGTCAAACAGATGCCCGGCGCCCGGAATGACCGTGTGGGTCAGTTTGGTGCCGCGCTGAATGCGGATGCGTTCGCACACCCGTTCGATTTCATCGGGCGGGCAGATGCGGTCATTGGAGCCATACAGCATCAGGCCGGAAGCGGGGCAGGGGGCGAGAAAGCCGAAATCATACATGTTCATGGGCGGCGCCACCGAGATGAAGCCGCGGATTTCCGGCCGCCGCATCAGCAATTGCATGCCGATCCAGGCACCGAAGGAATGCCCCGCCACCCAGCAATAGGAGGCATTGGGGTTGAGCGCCTGCATCCAGTCCAGCACCGTGGCGGCATCCTGCAATTCGCCCTGGCCGTGGTCATATTCGCCGACACTGTTGCCAACGCCGCGCACATTGAAGCGCACCACCGCATAGCCGCGGTTCTTGAAAATGTCATAAAGCGTGGTCACCACGCGGGTGTTCATCGAACCGCCGCCCTGCGGATGGGCATGCAGAATCAGCGCCAGCGGCGCATCGTCGCTCTCAGCAGGGGCGTAATGGCCTTCAAGGCGGCCATCGGGGCCGGGAATGATGACTTCAGGCATGGGCTTCAGATCCCGTAATTGTGGAGTGCTGCTATGGGGGCATAGCGCTGGTCTTGAAAAAGGCGTGTGGAAAAACCTGGCATTTTGTGCATTTTCACGGTCTGTTATTCTTGACTGATTTAGTTGGTTATCGCACAAGAGCTTGTCAAGCATGCCGGGCGCGGCAGGGCCGCAGCCAGCATGCCCGGCGCCTTCTAGCACGGTCCGGGCGCCGCTGGCGAGTAAGGATGTGAGATTTCGAAGGGATTGTCATGAAATTGACTGCGAAAGGGCGCTATGCGGTGATGGCTCTGGCCGATCTGGCTGCCCTCAACAGCGACGGGCCGGTAACCCTGGCCGAGATTGCCGAGCGCCAGGACATTTCGATTTCCTATCTGGAACAGCTGTTCGCCAAACTGCGCCGCCGCGGCGTCGTGCGCGGGGTGCGCGGCCCTGGCGGCGGCTATCATTTGACGCGCCCGGCCAGTGAAACCAGCATTGCCGACATCATTCTCGCCGTGGATGAAAGCATTGACACGGTGGCCTGCGACCGTCATTCCGAACTGGGCTGCACCGGCAAGACCGGGCGCTGCCTGGCCCATGATCTGTGGGACGAGTTGGGGCGCCATATCTATCTGTTTCTGAACTCGGTGACGCTGGATGACGTGCTCAACCGGCGGGTTCTGGGGACGGCGGGCGGGGCCCGTTTTGCCGGAGAGGGGGGACATTCATGAGTTCTGCGGTTTATCTCGATTACAACGCCACGGCACCGCTGCGCCCCGAGGCCCGGGCGGCCATGCTGGAAGCCTTTGATGAGGTGGGCAATCCGTCATCGGTGCATGCGCCGGGCCGCCGCGCCCGCGGCCTGGTCGAACAGGCGCGCCGCGATCTGGCCCTGGCCCTGGGCGCGGCCCCGGCCGACGTGATTTTCGCCTCCGGCGGCACCGAGGCCAACAATCTGGGCCTGTTGGGGCTGGCGCGCGCCAATGATTGCGATGTGCTGCTGGTCAGCGCCATCGAGCATTCGAGCGTGCGCGTGGCGGCGCGCCAGGCGGGCCTGCCGGTCAGGACCATTGCCGCGCGCCAGGACGGCACCGCCAGCCTGGACGCTTTGCGCGGCATTCTGGACAGCCTGCCGGCGGATGCCAAACCGCTTTTGGCGCTGATGGCGGCCAATAACGAAACCGGGGTGATTCAGCCTGTCGCCGAGGCGGCGCAGATGGTGCACGAGGCCGGCGGCCTGGTGCATGTGGACGCGGTGCAGGCGTTCGGCAAAATGCCGCTGTCCCTGGCAGAGCTTGGCGCCGACAGCCTGGCGGTTTCGGCGCACAAGATCGGCGGTCCCATGGGCATGGGCGCGCTGGCGCTGGCGTGCAACACCAGACTGGCCCCGCGCAGCCATGGCGGCGGCCAGGAGCGCGGCCATCGCGGCGGCACGGAAAACGTGCCCGGCATTGCCGGATTTGCCGCGGCGGTGCGGGCGGCCCTGCGCGATCTGCCCCGTTGCGCGGACATCGCCGCCTTGCGCGACCATGTGCAGGCGCAGCTTTTGGCGCTGGCCCCCGATGCCATTGCCGTGGGCGCAACGGCGCCGCGGCTGTGCAACACCCTGTGCCTGGCGACGCCGGGCTTTGCCGCTGATGTCCAGTTGATGAGCATGGACCTGGCCGGTTTTGCCATTTCCTCGGGCTCGGCCTGTTCGTCGGGCAAGGTCAGGGCCAGTGTGGCCATGCAGGCCCTGGGCCTGCCGGAGGATGCCACCACCGGCGCCATCCGCATTTCCCTGGGCGGCAGCACCACGCGTGACGAGCTGGACGCCTTCGCCGCCGCCTGGGGCGAGGCCCGTGAACGCACGCGCATGAAAGAGAGTGCCTGATGGACGGCGCCAAGGACAGCATTGACCGCTCGACCCTTGCCGCGGCGCGGGCGCTGGAGGCGGACAAGTACAAATACGGCTTTACCACCGATGTGGAACAGGAATTTGCGCCCAAGGGCCTGAACGAGGATGTCATCCGCTTCATCTCGGCCAAAAAGGGCGAACCGCAATGGCTGCTGGACTGGCGGCTGGCGGCCTACAAGCGCTGGCTGACCATGGAAGAACCGGCCTGGGCGATGGTGCATTATCCGAAGATCGACTATCAGGACATGTATTATTTCGCTGCGCCGAAAAAGGAGGGCTCAGGCCCCAAGAGCCTCGACGAAATCGACCCGGACATTCTCGCCACCTATGACAAGCTCGGCATCCCCTTGAAAGAGCAAGAGGTTCTGCTGGGCGTCGAGGGCGCGCCCAAGGTGGCGGTGGATGCGGTGTTTGACTCGGTGTCCGTCGCCACCACGTTTCGCGAGGAACTGGCCAGGTCGGGGGTGATTTTCAGCTCCTTCTCCGAGGCGGTGAAAGAGCACCCGGATCTGGTGCGCCAGTATCTGGGCTCGGTGGTGCCGCCAACGGACAATTATTTCGCCACGCTGAACAGCGCCGTGTTTTCCGATGGCACCTTTGTCTATATCCCCAAGGGCGTGCGCTGCCCGATGGAGCTTTCGACCTATTTTCGCATGAATGCGCAAAGCACGGGCCAGTTCGAGCGCACCCTGATCATCGCCGATGAGGGCGCCTATGTCTCTTATCTGGAGGGCTGCACCGCGCCCATGCGCGATGAAAACCAGCTGCATGCGGCGGTGGTCGAACTGGTGGCGCTCGATGATGCGGAAATCAAGTATTCCACCGTGCAGAACTGGTGGCCCGGCGATGAAAACGGCCAGGGCGGGGTCTACAACTTCGTCACCAAGCGCGGCGATTGCCGCGGCGCGCGTTCGCACATTTCCTGGACCCAGGTCGAGACCGGCTCGGCGATCACCTGGAAATACCCCTCCTGCATCCTGCGCGGCGATGACTCCCAGGGCGAGTTCTATTCGGTCGCCATCACCAATGGCGCGCAACAGGCCGACACCGGCACCAAGATGATCCATCTTGGCAAGAACACCCGCTCGCGCATCATCTCCAAGGGCATTTCCGCCGGGCGCTCCAACAACACCTATCGCGGCCTGGTCAGCGTGCACAAAAAGGCCAAGGGCGCGCGCAATTTCACCCAGTGCGACAGCCTGCTTGTGGGCGGCCAGTGCGGCGCGCACACGGTGCCCTATGTGGAGGTCAAGACCCCGGACGCGCAGCTTGAGCACGAGGCCACCACCACCAAGCTCTCCGAAGAACAGCTTTTCTATTGCCGCCAGCGCGGCCTGGATGCCGAGGAAGCCACCGCCCTTCTGGTCAACGGCTTTGCCCGCGATGTGCTGCAAAACCTGCCCATGGAATTTGCCGTCGAGGCACAGGCCCTGGTCAAGGTCAGCCTGGAAGGGAGTGTGGGGTGATGGCAAGGCAGGGAATGCATTGTCTTCCTCTCCCCGGCGGGGAGAGGGGGCAGGCCGGTTTCCCCCCCGTTTCACGGGGGAGGTGGTTGCCGAAGGCAAGCGGAGGGGGCGCTGCTGGCCCGCGCTGCACAAACTGAGGGTAAGACATAATGCTTGATATCAAGAACCTGCACGTCAAGGTCGCTGGTGGCGGCGAGGAAATCCTCAAGGGGTTGTCCTTGTGCATTCCGGCTGGCGAGGTGCATGCCATCATGGGGCCAAACGGCACCGGCAAATCGACGCTGGCCAATGTGCTCGCCGGGCGCGAGGGCTATGAGATCACCAGCGGCAGCGTCTGTTATGAGGGCGAAGATTTGCTGGCCTTGAGCCCGGAGGAGCGTGCCGCCAAGGGCATATTCCTGTCGTTTCAATACCCGGTGGAAATCCCCGGCGTGCCGGCGATGACATTCCTGCGCGCGGCCCTGAACGCCCAGCGCGAGCGCCGCGGCGAGGAGCCGCTGTCTGCGCCGGAGTTCATGAAGCTGGTGCGCGAAAAGGCGGCGCTTCTCAAGATCAAGCCGGACATGCTCAAGCGGCCGCTCAATGTCGGCTTTTCCGGCGGCGAGAAAAAGCGCATGGAGATTTTGCAAATGGCTGTGCTGGCGCCGCGCTTTGCCATTCTCGACGAGACCGATTCCGGGCTCGACATCGACGCGCTGAAAATCGTTGCGCAAGGGGTCAATGCCCTGCGCGCGCCGGACCGGTCCATGCTGGTCATCACCCATTACCAGCGCCTTCTGGACTATATCACCCCGGACCGGGTGCATGTCATGGCGGGCGGGCGGATTGTCAAGAGCGGCGGGCCGGAACTCGCCAGGCAATTGGAGGCGGAAGGCTATGACGCCTATGCGGAGAGCGCCGCATGAATGCCGCCGCGCCCCTTGAAGAGCAGTTTGCGCAACAGCTCGCGGCATTGCCCGCCCGTGCCGCGCGCCAGGCGGCGCTGGAGCGGTTCGCCAGGACCGGCCTGCCGCACCGGCGCATGGAGGGCTGGCGCTGGAGCGATGTGCGTGCGGCGCTGGCGCGCAAGACGGAGGCGGGCGGCCGTGCCGTGCCGCGCTTTGCCGCGCCGCACGGCGCCCTGCGCCTGCATTTTGCCGATGGCCGCCTGGATGATGCGC